>CAYGQU010000025.1:5183-13444 GCA_964352045.1 uncultured Planctomycetaceae bacterium | reverse complement strand
TTCTATTACTGCGGATCAATCCTACTCGGTGACTGGTCGACGGCTAATGTTGCTTCAAGGCGATACGCTCGAACATGCTTGTCAACGCGTTGAGCAAGTACGCCAAGGTTTTGAATCGACAACCTATATGGCAAATTCGGCTACGGCCCAAGCTACCGTAACCTGTGCCGTTAGTGAAGTGAGTCATGGTGCGTCACGAGGCGAGATTGAAAGACAACTGATTAACGCGCTCGAAGAAGCAGACCAAATAGGTGTAAACCGAACTTTCCATCATGATGGAGCTTTCGCGACGGCAATTTCACCCTTGGATTTGCCGATAGAAAAACGTGTAGTTGAAATTTGATTTCACCTATCAATCTAATCTAGATCAATCTCGCAGTTGAAAAACCGCTTCGATTTCTACTGCCCAACCGGCCGGCAAGGCCGCTGCGCCAAAGGCGCTGCGAGCCCCGACCCCTTGTTCATCGCCAAAGACGTCACGCATTAGCTCACTAAAACCATTGATTACGGCTGGGTGAGCCTGAAAATCTTCGGTCGAGCGGACAAGACCAAGCGTCTTGACGATTCGTTCGATTCGGTCGAGGCTGCCTAAATGAGCTTTCAGTGAAGCCAACATCGCAAGGCCCGCCAGGCGAGCGGCACGATGACCCCCTTCCGTGTCGAGTTCTTTACCCAGCGTGCCGATAACAAACGAGCCATCTTCCTGTATAGGGCCATGCCCCGAGGTGTAAACCAGCTTATCTTGCTCTAACGCAGGTGCATAAAGGCCTAGCACCTTGGGAGCAGGAGGAAGCTCGATACCTAGTTCTAGGATTCTTTTTTCAATAGACATAGCTGCCAATTCGTACTTCTTGAATAGATTATGGGTTCAAACGTCGCCGTAGGTTTGGGAACTATCAAATGCTTTTTCTTGGATGATGCGTAAGCCATCAGGCGTTACTTCGCGGAAGAAGCAGGTGGGATACCCCTCATGGCAAGCGCCCGAACCACGCTGTTCAACTCGCAGCAAGATGGTATCACGATCGCAGTCAACACATATCTGACGGATCACTTGCACATGGCCACTCTCCTCACCTTTGTGCCAAAGTCGTTTACGACTGCGACTGTAATAGACCGCTTCCCCTTTTTCGAGGGTCGCTTCGTAAGCTTCACGATTCATGAACGCCATCATGAGGACTTCTCCCGAGGTAGCGTCTTGGGCAATCGCTGGGAGCAAGGTCTTATCATCAACAAAATCAGGGCCGGTCGGTGTGCTTCCGGTGGGTTTAGATGATGGGGGCATAAAACTCGCTTCTATGGCATGGATGGCTAGGGTATTATAGTGAAGAAAAATAAGCCCCTAGCGAAATATTTCGGGGTGGGTGACTCAGCCAACAGCCTATCGCATACAAGCGTCTTCTACCAAGATACCCCGACCCTATAATTTTCAGTCGATTTAATTGCCGAATTACCCATGGATTCCCTGGGGGGCTGGAGGCACGCCAAAGGCTTATTTGGTGTAATCGGACCGATCGGAATTAGTCTCTTTAGACGCATGGGTAGCTTAATCCTCAAGCTTTCGAGCCTACTCAGATTTTGCTAGCACCTTGCCGATCTATGTATCTGAGCCCCGTATGCCTCCCCCTCCCCCCAACAAGTTGGTCTCCTGCTCGTTGATCGAGAGCCAATTCTTGATCAACTCGCTCATGGATACTAACGAGGAGTAAGCTGTTTTGGATCAATCACTTACTGTCGTATTGCCACTGCGCAATGCTGAAAGAACTGTTCGTAAGGATGTGCTCCGCACGCTTGAGGCATCATCGGAATTAACTCGCATGGTTGAAGTCTTGTTAGTTGATGACGCTTCAACGGACGATACGTTCGATGTGGCTAGTGAATTAGCAATCGAGTTCCCTCAGGTTCGGGTCATTCGTCGCTCCCGTCAGGGTGGTTTGGCCGATGCCCTTGAGCAGATTAAGAAGACGGTGATTTCTGACATCGTGATTGTTCACGACGGGCAATCACGTGTGAATCCAGAGCAACTTCGTCGCATCTGGACGCAACAGCAGATGATGGGAATGATCCGTAAGCAGGGCGAGCCACGGGCTGTTTCTTTTGCTGATTTGCGACGCCCCGCTGCGACGCAGCCGATGATGGCCGAAGCACATCGACGCCTTCTAGGGTTTCAACGGGTAGCTTGCGAAGAATTGGCACCATCAAGTACCGAGGCCGATCCGCTCGAACGGCATGATGCCCCTTCGGCCAACGAACCTGCTTCAGGTCGAGGAGTCGGTGTGATTCCTCCATTGCCTAAAGCAAACTTGTTTGGTGTTATCAGTGACTTTGCTCGGGGTGAATGACTCGCAACACTTGGCGAGATTCTCTATTAGTCGCTAGCAATAGCGTTCAAATCAGCTATCTGACCAGTTGCAAAAAATATTTTGAGATATTTTTCTGCGCAACATAATGCAGCACTTTTGTGGATCATTTCTGAACAGTGTGGTAATGCCGCTGGGTTTGCGCCCTAGGCAGTTGTCTTGTTTTGATACTATCGGCCTACTTATGCTCCTAAGCCACTATCCTAAAAGAAGTTGCGTCTATTGAGTTATCGGTAAACGATGCCTAGGATTCGGTTGTCAAGCAAGGGTTTGGTTTGTTGGCCAAATCAATCCCCCTTCGATGGAATCCCGCTAGCGGGGTACCTCTCTTCAAAACATGGAACGGCTTAGGAGGTCTCTTATGAGTACTGCAGACGACTTCACACTCGGTACGGATTTTCCCGTCATGTCAGGCGATCATCCATCCAATTCTTTCGGTAAAAGCAACATTGAGCAAGCAAGTTCTTGCTCCTCATCGTCGCTCGATTCTCAAGTGAACCATGAGAACGGAAAATCCGAACGCGGCGTTCGTAAATCGGAAGTAGCCTCTGAAACAAAAAAACGATGTGAGTACCATCGCATTGCCGAAGTAAGACGACTGCAAGGTATTTCGGTCCGCAGCGCTTCACGACGCATGGGCATTTCAATGGAGCAAGTCCGTTGTGAGGAACGCCCCACGACGAATCTTACCATGGAACAGATGATCCGTTGGCAGAAAGCGCTTGAAGTACCGATTGTCGATCTGATGGTGGATGACAATTCGCCTCTGTCGATGCCAGTTTTGGCCCGCGCCAAATGGCTTCGACTAATGAAAACTGTTAAAGCATTGCTCGAAGCGAGCGAATCTTCCAGCACGACATGCATGGCTCAAATGCTTGAACAACAAGTCCTGGAAGTCATGCCAGAGCTGAGCGATGTCAGTGGTTGGCACTCCGTAGGTCAGCGCCGTACACAGGACGAATTGGGCCGTATTGCTGAGGCGCCCGTCTCAAGCAACTTTGCCCGTGAAGGCTTACGCTGAACCTACTAATCCTCACTTTATTTCACTGAAATAACTAGGCGATTTATTGCCGCCGTGTTACTTAGGTTTTTTCCAACTACCAAGCCCTGGTGCAAGGGGATCAACCAACTGCCCCTTCCACTCTTCAAGCTTCGATTCAACGTCGGCAGCTGTTTGCTGCTCTGAATCAATTAGGTTGGTTGTTTCCCCTAGATCTTCTCCCAGATCGAACAACAAAGATGGTTCGTAGTCGACTTTAGTTGCTTTGGAGTTTCCAAGGATTAACTTATGGTCCCTATGCCGAACAGCGTATTGATCTTGATCGAACCATCGCCAGTAAAGTGTTTCATGAGGAGCATCGGATTTCTTTCCTGAGAGGTAAGGAACCAAGTCAACGCCATCAAGCGGCTTGTCAGCCGAGACTTTGGCGCCCGAATGGGCGACAATCGTAGCGGCAATATCTAAAGCGCTGACCGGTTCATCGTAGTCTTTCTCGGCAGGAATCATTCCCGTCCAGCGGACTGCGAAGGGGACCCGAACTCCCCCTTCAAACGGATCCCCTTTGTTACCGCGCAGTGGTTTATTACACGAAGCGTTTTTTGGTGATCCTCCGTTATCTGAGAGAAAAAAGACAAGGGTATTCTCATCCAAGTTATGCTCAGTCAATTTATCAAGCAATCTTCCAACACCGTCATCGACCGCTGATATCATCGCGGCGTATGTTTTTCGCTTCTTGTCCTTGATGTTTGGGAATCGATCGAGATACTTATCGGTCGCCTGAAGAGGTGTATGGGGCGCGTTGTAGGCCATGTAAAGAAAGAAAGGCTTGTCACAATTTTGGTCAATGAAGTCAACTCCTGCGTTACTAAGTTCGTCAGTGAGGTATTCATCAATTTCAACGGGTGTTTCATTACGCAAGAGTTTTGTGTTGTACCAACTGTATTGGTAGGTAACCTCAGAAAGATCGTTCAGTTTGAGTTGGTCGGGGAAATAACAGTGCCCTCCTGAGAGAAAGCCGAAGAACTCGTCAAACCCACGCACACGGGGTCGAAGGTCTGGATAAGAACCCAAATGCCATTTCCCAACTGCCATACTTGTGTAACCTACCGTGTTGAGTAACTCAGCTATGTTCTTCTCACTAGTGGGTACACCGTTATTCGGAACAGTTGGATCGATCGTTGGGTTTCGGCAAGCACCAAAACGATCTTGGTAGCGCCCCGTAATCAAGCCGGCACGACTAGGACCGCATACAGCGTAGGTTACATAACCGTTGGTGCACCGAACGCCTTCGTGAGCAATGCGATCTATATTTGGCGTTGGAAAATCAGTGCAGCCGTTGAAACCTACATCAGCGTATCCCTGATCATCCGTGAGAATAACTAGTAAGTTTGGCGGGCGAGTAGCGGCAGTTGCTGTGCCAATAGCTAACCAACTGTAAAGGATCACGAACACGACACGGGCCGTAAGAATACGCTGCATTTCATTCTTTCAATACATTTTCAAAGCATAACCCAATGAGGGCCCACTCAAATTCCAAAAACTAGGCAAAAAGTTTAAGGCCAAAGAGAGGCCGTCAAATTAATAAACGGTTGCTCCTTAGCTTAATCCGTTCTCCTAGCGTTAGCCAGGAATAAACCAATTTGCGCCAGACTCAAGCAAATTCGGTCATCTCAACAAGACCAATCGGTTGAGGCAATCGTAAGGGGGGCCCACAGTCTACTAGGGTGACATAACTTGAGCTCTACTCGCCGATATCTACAACGTGATACCCAAGTAGGGACAGAGTTCTTGGTGCAAATTTATGGTAGCAGTGGCAAAATAGTGGGCTTGCCAAACATCGAATGGATTTCCATGCCGATCCGTTACGGTACCGCCTGCTTCCTCAATGAGCAGCGTCCCTGCGGCAGCATCCCAAGGATAGATTTGCAAAGCCCAATGGGCATCGAGACGACTAGCCGCCACATAGGCTAAATTCAAAGCTGCCGAACCTGTTCGGCGAATTGCTCGGCTCTCTTGAGCTACGGTGACAAAATCTCGTAGGTCCTGAGAATCATGGTGCACTTCGGCAGGCAAGCTTACAGCCACTAGCGAATCAGCCAAGTGCTTGGTGTCACTAGTATGAATTGATTTTCCATTGAGCTTTGCGCCTAGTCCTCTAGCAGCAGTAAATAACTCATCACGTTGCGGATCATATACCGCTCCGACGATAACCTTGCCATTCTGCACCGCAGCGACCGATGTGGCATAGCAAGGGTAGCCATGCACATAGTTGAGAGTGCCATCGAGTGGATCGACGACCCAGCAGATAGAGCCATCATTGGGTGGCGTGATTTTCTCTTCGGTCTCTTCGCCAAGGAATAAATCTTCGGGACGAGCCGTAAGGAGGACCTCACAAATCGTTTTTTGCGAAGCAAAATCGGCATCGGTTACAAAATCCGAAGGGCCTTTCACATGGGTTTCAAAATGTTCGCGATGAGCCATGAGAATAGCTCCACCTTTTCGCGCCGCTTCGATTGCCAGATCGAGTAGAGATTCGAGTGCTTTTTCATCGGCGAAGAGGGGTGAATTCACAGCTGCACAATATCTTTTTAATGAACTTATTGGATTGATTTCTGCCTGAAATAGATACTCATGATGCCCGAATTGTCGTTACATAGCCATACGAAGCTTCAAAAAGACAAGAAGACTCTATAGCTACTTTCAGTAGCGAATACTCACAATAGCTAGGTTTTTTTGAGATTTTTGTAGGATAAGCAAGCATTGGATAGGCACAAAAACTACTCAATTGAGCTTATTTACCCTATCTTCTCGAGCCGGTTTCTTAAAAACATCCCGAGAACAGACTTTTATCTGGACAGGCTTGACCATTTTGGTAATATGAAACTGAAGAGATTAGCCTACTGCGTTGGTTAATAAAGTCAGCTAGATCAGCTGGCAAGTGGCGATTGCCTCATATTTATTATCCCCGACCAACATTTGGCCTCTTCTCTGTTCCGGCCCCGCCGTATCACCCTTGGGTGTTCGGCGGGGTTTTTTTATGCGCGGCATGTTGTTCTTATGGTAATCAAACACCTCCCACACGATGAATTTGAAAGAGACAGGATTACTTTCTCCTATGGAACCGTCTTCAACAGGCTGGCAATTAACAGCCGACACCGCTTCCTTTATTTGTAGTGAATTAAAAGGGGAAGTCTCTTTGTTGGATCCCTCATACGGGATGTCGCTTACCTACGGTAAGACAGCCATCAAAGGCAGCTTATGGTCCTATTCCGATTTGCTTGGCGGAAAGGTAAAGCCAACCGAAACTTACCTGCGTGGTAACGACTTGGTTCTTTCAATGCCCGCAACGAAATCCTTCCCTTGCGAAACCATCTGGTACTGGTCGGTTAGTCCGCTGTTAGATAGCGAAACCAATTCTTTAGGGGTTACGATTCGGCTCACGCTTTCGTTGCAAACGGATCTGCTCGATACGAGCCCCGTAGTTAAGCTCGTCTCACCGCTTGCGAGTGATGAATCGGGAAAAGAGACCGATCGGATATCGGAGGAATTAGCAAGAAGCTTGGCAATCAATCCCGGAGTTTGGAGTTGCTTTGAAGCGGCCCATCCATCGGACCAATCTGAATGCCTAGTCGAAAAACAAGTCGATATCGAATCGCTCAGCATCACGTTGCCCTTCCTCGAGAAGGGAGTCATTCGGCGTGCCCGTATGGCAGCGTTCTTCTTATTCGCCAGCGCTGCTCCGGCCACGCTAAAGCATGCTTTGGATGATTTCATCGAAGAACCTTTGCCCCTGACGACCTAACAACTCAATGGCTGAGCTATTTTGCTTCAGCGTTACCGTCATATTTCTGCTGCTAACTACCCGTTTATCTTTCTCCCGAGAGTAAAAAAATGCTCTTGCCATGTATAAGAAGATGTTGGCTTCGGTTAAAATGGGAAGGCTCTAGCCACCCCTTAGGATTTATTCCTTTTGGGGGTGTCTCATCAAGAGCCGGTGATAGAGAACCATAAAAGACAGATACCCTTAGATTAATTCAACAAATCCATGTCACTAGTCGTTCAAAAATTTGGTGGTACCAGCGTTGCCGATGCCGAGAAGCTTCGGGCCGCTGCGCGACGAGCATTACGGGCCCAATCGCAAGGGGCACAGGTTGTAATGGTCGTCTCGGCAATGGGAAAAAATACCGACACGCTCGTTGACCTTGCAAGCCAAGTTTGCGAGAAGCCAGCTGCACGCGAGATGGACATGCTCCTCTCTACTGGCGAGCAAGTATCGGTTGCGCTCATGGCCATGGCAATTCATGATCTTGGTGGCGAAGCTGTCAGTCTAACCGGTGGCCAAATTGGCATCCGCACCGATAGCTCACATGGCAAAGCTCGCATTCAGTCGATCAGTACCGAGCGAATGAAAAAACATCTCGACGATGGAAAGATCGTTATCGCCGCTGGTTTCCAAGGAATCGACGACGATTTGAACATCACTACCCTTGGACGTGGTGGTAGCGATACAACTGCCGTAGCGCTGGCAGCCGTTCTTGGTGCGGACATGTGTGAAATCTACACCGACGTGGATGGCGTGTTTACAACCGACCCTCGTATCGAGCCAGCGGCTCGGCAAATGAGCCATGTTTCGTATGACGAAATGCTAGAACTGGCTAGTCTCGGTGCCGGCGTTATGCATAGCCGGTCGATCGAGTTTGGCAAAAAATTCAGCGTACCGATTCATGTTCGCAATAGTGGTGTCTTTACCGATCAGCCAGGGACCATTATTGGTCCACTGGCCGAATCGGCTGAACGCCCCGTGAGTGGTGCTGCGCTAACCAAACAAGAAGCCAGACTAACGGTATATCGTCTTCCCGACCGCCCAGGCACAAGCCTCGCGTTGCTCCAGCGCCTCGCCGCCG
>CAYGQU010000025.1:0-5173 GCA_964352045.1 uncultured Planctomycetaceae bacterium | reverse complement strand
CTAATATCGTGGTTGATATGATTGTTCAAAACCGCGGAGAAGCGGGCGTAGCAGACATTTCGTTCACGGTCCTCGAGTCCGATCTTGATGCGGCTCGCAAGGCGACCGAGGAAGCCGTCAAAGAAATTGGTGCCGAGCGATTTGTCGATGATGCGACTATCTCGAAGGTGTCAGTTGTTGGTTTGGGAATGGCTAACCAAACGGGTGTGGCTGATCGACTTTTCCGCGCCTTTGCAACGGAAGGAATCAACATCCATGCGATTTCTACAAGCGAGATTAAGGTTTCTTGTCTTGTGGATCGGGATCGAGGCTTAGAGGCATTGCGGATTGCCCACCGTGAATTTGGGCTCGACCAAGCGCCCGCCGTGACCGCCTCGTTTGAAGAAACAATCGCCGCCGCAAAAACTGCCCGAAAAGCGGATGCCAAAGCCGTAATTCAACGCCTTCAAGCGATGGAACATCTGACGATCGACGGCTGTGGCCTCGACGACAAACAGTCGTTGATTTCATTACGCGGTGTGAACGATCAACCAGGCGTGGCCGCCGACCTGTTCGAGGCCATTGCTAAAGAAGGGGTTTTGGTTGATCTAATTGTTCAAAGTATCGGAACCGATGGCCGTACCAACGTCGGCTTTACTGTCCCCTGTGATGATGAAGCAAAGGCAGAAAAAGTGGTAAGCAAAATGGCTGATAAGATCGGTGGAACGGTATCCGTCGAATCGAGCGTTGCTATTTTGGGCGTTACGGGCATAGGGGTCAGAAGTCATACGGGCGTCGGAACCCGAATCTTTCAAGCCTTGAGCGAAGCAGGCATTAACGTCGAGTTGATTGGCACGAGCGAAGTGGCCATCAGCGTCGTTGTTGCAGGAGAGCAAGGCAAAAAAGGCCTGAATGCAATGCAACAAGTCTTTGCCGATGTGATTGTCTGACCACCCAAGCGATGCCCGCTAGTCTTATTAACCAGGCCACCAAACTCGGCAGCCACTTTCGTACCGCTGTTCGCTGATAAATCGACACCAACGAATGGTTAATTCGAAGGTCATATCGCCTAATCCCATCGCTTCGAGCCTTTCATCAGCCGCTTCGAGCCTCGCCCGGCGAAAAGGGAGTGGCTCGCGATGGAAAATCCCAAGTCCAACTTCAGATAGATCCTTACCGATGACGTAATAGGCTTCCGAAAGATCATCAGTAAGAACGGCGGTTTGATCTTCGCGATGGTTTTCTTCCAGGGGACGAATCAGCAATCGGTAATCAAAGATTGCTCGCTTGTGCGAGCGACGCTTTCGATTAGTTCCTTTTGGTGCGCTGTCATCGAGTCGGTTTTTATCTGACGTTGCTTCGAAAAAATTTATCAAGGCAAGTGGGCCATTTGTAGCGAGCACACTATCAGAACATACGCCGAGCGTTGGCATAGCATTCTCCAAAGCGACGTGAATCGCACGCAAGTTGCGTTGTAATCACGCCCAGTTGATAAAATTAATAAGACAAATCAACAAGATAACGTCGCAAAGAGCAAAAGAGATAAGGGTCTCAAGGGCCGAGATGCATGAAAGCTTCAGCAGGCCCTATCTAAAACGTAGCTCGAAATCAAAGGACAGATCGCTCAATGTAGATTACTTACTAGATTTGCTGGTCGATACAACTAGTACGATCCCAACCGCTGTTCAGACAATAGCCGCTCTTCAACTTGCGATTGAGTATGCGTTTCGTCTATTGCACAATCCAACCAAGGCTAAACATTGTGAGCGCCAACAGAGATACAAAAGTCACGACGGTTGTAAGGTCGCTTTGCTGACCAATCTCGACCGACGATACCATATTGATCCAACGATCCTTCACCGAATACTCGGCTGAATTAAATTGTTGGGTATTTCGGTAGGGGCGTACCGGGCGGTTAATTGTTGCTTGCAGTAACTGCGTCGGATGTTTTCTTGACGAGCTAGTTTCTAACCAACCGGAGGAAGTCATCGACATGGCATGATAAATCGGTAAGTCCCGACTTTCGCTTGGCGTCAGCGATTCATGAAATAATTCAGGCGCAGGTCGTAGCGCTTCGCTTAACGAACGACACTCGGGACAATCCGATAGATGTCGCTCAACATGCTCATCAAGATCCGCCCCGGTAGGAAACGGACCTGAGGTCAGAATGATAAATACGCGATCACAATCCATGGTAAAGCCTTCCGAATCGGTTTCCCGACGGTTAGCTTCCCCGCGGTGTGGTTGGTAAGGCCTCGTGCCCCGCCTAAAAGCGATCGACCCAACAACTCGCAACGACGTGGAAGAAAGAGATAAGTTTGAAAAGGTAAAACGAGAGTAGTTCTGAAAACATATCGTCACACCCGTTATTTTATCTAGCCCAATTCTTCATTTTACGGTTTTCCTAGCGATTCTAGTGCTTCAAGAACCTTTTCGTCGTGCCCCTCAACTTTCACTCGTTTCCACAGCTTAGCCACTTTGCCATCAGCGTCGATTAGATAGGTACACCGCTGGATGCCCATCGACTTTTTGCCATACATGTTCTTCTCGCGCCAAGCTCCATATTTGTCAGCCACTTTGTGACCTGGGTCGGCCAGCAAGGGGAAGTTTAGCGAGAATTTGTCACGGAATTTGACGTGGCTATCGACATCGTCAGGGCTAACCCCCAGCACAACAGCACCAAGTTTTTTTAGTTTTGATTCGGCATCGCGAAAAGCGCAAGCCTCTTTGGTACAGCCGGGTGTATCGTCCTTCGGATAGAAATACAGCACGACGGGGGTGCCTTTAAGCTCCGATAGGCGAACCTTCGACCCATCGTCAGCTGTCAGAGTAAAAGCGGGTGCTTTTTTTCCCTCTTCAATCCATCCATCACTCATTGAATTATTCCTTGAGATGTCATTCGTATTTCTTTGGCATGCTATCAGCTAAGGTCGCCTACGAATTCGCATGATCCCTTGTTGGACAAGGTTTTTGAAGGGGTAATTCAAAGGTTCTTTTGATGACTTGGATACAAACAACCTATATGCCATGTTGAGAACCTGAGAAAACTGCTCCAAACCACAGTCCGTCAGGATTTATCGTATCGAGACAGCCCTGGGGGCTGCTAAACCAGTCGCAAAAACTACATAATCGTAGCTTGAACCATCCAAAATCTCGGGCGATTCTCGTTCTTTCGGCTCCCTAGCCTGTCGCTAGAAAGGGGCTCAGAGAGTATCCTGTATGGTAGGAAAGAGAAATCTATGTCAACCACATTACCTGGGGAGCCAACCACCATCGCTTCGCTACCCGAAAACAGTTCTTCGCAAGATTCGCTGCCAAAGCCTGAAAACAAAGAGCGCGATCTGCTCGACGTACCTACGCCTAAGCATCCACCGCAACCACCCGAACAGGCTGAGCACAGCCTTAAGCTCGCCTTGGGCGCTGCCAGGACGGCCCATGAGAATCGGGGGACCAACATCGAAGTGCTCGACCTACGGGACGTGACACCGATGTTTGACTACTTTGTGGTCGTGACTGGCAACAGTCGTCGACAGTTGCATGCTATCAGCGAAGAGATCGACCATTATCTTGAGGATGACCTCAATGACAAACGCATGAGTATCGAAGGATACGACGAGAGCCGTTGGATTCTTCTCGATTACGGCTCGGTCGTCATCCACCTCTTCGACGAAGAGACCCGGCAGTTCTACGCCATTGAAGACCTCTGGACCGATGCGGTCAAAGTCCCTCTTGAGTGGGATAACGAAACGGCAGCTGAGTAACTCTAGCTTGGTTGGTGCCTGACGCAAAAAGTAGCTTTCCAACCGTCCAAGAGCCGGAAGCGGCAGCGACCGGAGGGATGGCTGGTACATGCTTCACCTCCGGTCGCTGACACTTCTGTATAAGTCTAATCTCTTGCAAGTCTTATCATGTAATGGAAAGGCTTGAGTTAAGTAAGACTTTAACTGATGGCTTTGCACTACATTCTTTCAACGGTTTGAATTCCGAGTAGTGATAAACCTTGCTCGAGCGTGCGGGCTGTTAGATCACACAACAGCAGACGGCTCGTCCGCGTCGATTCATCCTCTGCTTTCAACACGGGGCAATGCTCAAAAAATTCGCTGTAACGACTGGCAAGCTCAAACAGGTACGACGTCAAATGATTCGGCTTGTACTCGTTTTCAACCCTCGCAAGGGCTTCTGAGAATCGCAGGAGTTCAAGCCCCAAGGCCCTTTCGGCCGGATGTGTGAACTGAATCGGAGTGCTTGATGTCCTGACAGCTGCCGGATCAAATCCCCCTCGTGTGAAGATGCTCCGAACGCGGGCACAGCTGTACTGCATATAGGTTGCTGTATTGCCGCTCATGGCAAGCATTTTATCATAAGAGAAAACATAATCGCTCGTCCGGTTATGGGCTAAGTCAGCGTACTTGATTGCCCCTATACCGATTCGTTCGGCTACGGTCTGGCGTTCTTCTTCCGATTCGAGCACCGTGCTTTTTTCGGCAATCGCTTTGGCTCGATCCACCGCTTCGTCTAAGAGCCCCATCAGACCAACGGCCGAACCACTACGTGTTTTGTACGGTTTACCATCTTCGCCGAGCACGGTTCCGAACGAGACATGCGTTAGTTCAATTGTTTGATTCCCCTTCAGCCGTGCGGTAGCGATTAATTGCTCGAAGTGGAACGATTGGCGATGATCCACCACGTAGAGAATTGCATCGGGATTCCAGTGTTCGAGCCGATAGTCAATTGTTGCAAGGTCGGTTGTCGAGTAGAGGAACGCCCCATCTTTTTTCTGCACAATGAAGGGAGCGTCGTTTCCTGCTAGGAAAACGCATTGAGCACCATCGCTTTCACGAGCCAAGCCTTTCGACTTGAGCGACTCAACAACCCCCGCCAAGCGGTCATGATAAAAACTCTCGCCAAGCGTGTAGTCGAATGTCACCTTCAGACGGTCGTAGGTCTTTTGAATCTCTGCCATGCAAGCGGGCAAGAAACGTTTCCACAAGGCCGTATTCTCGGCATCGCCTGAGTGGAGTTTGGCGGTTTCGGCAAGCGCAGAATTACCGATCAACGGATGCTCGGAATTGAGTTTCGATAATATTGGGTCTGCCTCAAATTTGGCGATCTTCGCTGCCGGCGACGTTTGTTGTTTTTTGGGGACGGCAATTTGCCGTTCGGGTTGGCGAAGCTTCTTGCCGGCTTGTTTTGC
>CAYGQU010000024.1:10665-13675 GCA_964352045.1 uncultured Planctomycetaceae bacterium | reverse complement strand
ACTTTTAGCTTGGTGCCGACACCATCGGTGCAAGAGACGAGGATCGGGTCGCGATACTGGCGAGCAAAGAGTTTTCCAGCAAAATCGAGCTTAAAAAGACCCGCAAACCCCCCTTCGAGGGGCAAAACCCTAGGCGTGTGGGTCCGACGCATCAGTTTTGGCAACCGAGACATCGATTCTTGATAAACATCAAGATCGACGCCCGCATCTTTGTAAGTGATTGATGCCATTAGATTTATGTCGCCGTTGGGGGTTCGGTAAAATAACGATTATCGCATCGGCTATACGCCTGTCAACGAGCCGAAGTCTTTAAAGCGAATGGCTCTAGGGCCGCTAGCGGCGAAAGAGTACCGATCAGAACGAAGAGTCCGAACCTGACGAGTCGCGAAGCAATGCCGTACGAAAAAGGGGAATTGTAGTCTTCTAGGCGAGAATGCCGAGGCTAAGTGCCTGGGGCTCCGCTTGCCGAAATGGCGGAATTCGCAAGCAAACCCCTTAGTTTTCCACCCACTAACTTACGAACGACCCCTATCGAACGCTATGATCTTAGATACCAATACCCCCTCCATTATCGCGCCCGCCTCTCTCCCTGCCGGTCTTGTGATGCAACCTCCGACGAAAACCCATCCAACGATGCAATTCAGCTACCCCCTCCCTTACGGAGCGGTGTTGCATGAAGACGGGGTTCAATTTGTTGTTTACAGCAAAAGCGCTACCGCTATGCGGGTGCTTTTATACAACGAGGTGTGCGACCGCGAACCTGCCCGATTGATTGAACTGAATCCTGACTCTGACCGCTGGGGAGATATTTGGAGTATCTTTGTCCCCGAACTCAAAGCAGGCCAGCTTTATCACTATCAGGCTGATGGCCCTTGTGAACCAGAACAGGGACATCGTTTTGATCCTCGTGCGCGTTTGATTGATCCTTATGCTAAAGCGCTAGCAGGCGAATTTCAAAAAAGCGATGACGGGATCGTACGGCCCCCCAAGTGCGTGGTGGTAGATGACCATTTTGACTGGGAAGGTGATCGGCATTTGCGTCGTCCGCTTGCTGAGTCGGTCATTTACGAGATGCACGTTCGCGGCTTTACGCAAAGCCCTACATCGGGTGTGGATGAAACCGGAACCTACCTAGGTGTTGTAGAAAAGATACCGTATCTCAAATCGTTAGGTGTGACAGCAGTTGAGCTAATGCCAGTTCACGAGTTTCCTACCAATGAAACTGACGGCTCGAAATCCAAGCGGCCCAACTATTGGGGGTACGACTCGATGGCGTTCTTTGCTCCGCATCGAGGCTATGCTTCGGGGCATGGCACGAAGGATTTTGTACCGGGCTCTCAAGTCGATGCCTTTAAGACGATGGTCCGGGAACTGCACGCTGCAGGAATCGAAGTCATTTTGGATGTCGTTTTCAACCACACGTCAGAAGGTAACGAGCATGGTTCCACTTTCTCGTTCAAAGGCCTTCAGAACAATGTTTATTACATGCTCAATTCGGATGGAACCTACCGAAACTATTCGGGTTGTGGCAACACGGTAAATAGCAATCATCCCATCGTGCGTGAGATGATTTTCCATTGCCTTCGCCACTGGGTATATAACTATCATATTGATGGTTTCCGTTTTGACTTGGCAAGTATTTTAAGCCGCAACAGAAATGGCGAATTGATGCCCAACCCGCCGTTGGTTGAGTACATTGCCGAAGATCCGATGCTTGCCGACACGAAGATCATTGCTGAGGCTTGGGATGCCGCTGGTGCTTACCAAGTCGGTTCGTTTGCCCATGGTCGATGGGCTGAATGGAACGGTGCATACCGTGACAACGTGCGCCGCTACTGGCGGGGCGATCTGGGTATGACCGGCCCGATGGCGACGCGTCTTGCTGGTTCGAGCGACTTATATCAGTCGAGTGGTCGGAATCCTTACCACAGCATCAACTTCGTAACGTCGCACGATGGTTATCCGCTTAATGACATGGTGAGCTACGAGAGAAAGCATAACCTTGCTAACGGCGAAGACAATCGTGATGGAGATAATAATAACTACAGTGCCAACTATGGCGTCGAGGGGCCAACGCGTCGGCTCCCGATTCGTAAGCTACGACGACGCCAAGCCAAAAACTTCATCGCATCGTTGATGCTTAGCCAAGGCGTTCCGATGCTTGTCTCGGGCGATGAAGTCTTGCGGACGCAAAGGGGCAACAACAACGCTTATTGCCAAGATAATGTTACCAGCTGGTTCGATTGGCGGCTCGTGGAGCGGAATGCTGAAATGCTTCGCTTTACCCAGTCGCTCATTGCCCTTCGGTTGCATCAGCCTGTTTTGCGTCGTGCTGACTTCTTGACGGGTGCTCCGCACAAGCCAGGTGAGCTAGCTGACGTGAGTTGGTATGGGGTCAATGGCGAAGTGATCGATTGGAATCAAACCTTCCATAGCCTGACCTGTTTGCTTGGTACTTCGGGACTCGATGATTCGGCAGCTCGGCACGTGCTGATCTTCATGCACTCGGGTGGGGCGCCGCAAGATTTCAAGATTCCGCGGCCGGCTAGGGATCTGACATGGCGACTAGCAGTCGATACGACGGCAGAATCGCCCAAAGATGTCTTTGCCGATGGGTCTGGTCCTTCGCTACTTCCAGGCGAATTGATCCGTATGGATCACCATTCGCTCCGATGTTATATCGCCTCGTAATGGTCAATTAAGCCGTCCGATAGCTTACCCAGGGTAGTGAGAGACCCGAGCAACTAGTAAGTTGTAGTGATTGGGGATCTTCGGATTCTTTCACACATGTTTGATCATTTAGGCGACGTTCATGTCAAAGATTGCGATTATCGGTATTGGAGACGATGGTCTCGAAGCGGCGACGATGGCTGTTCGGGAGAAAGTGCTATCGGCGGACGTTTTGCTTGGCGACGAACGAACGCTTGCGCTGCTGCCTAACGAGACAGCGACGAAACAAATCGTCGTCGGTGGCGACCTCGAAGTCGTCGTCGAGCTTGGTGTTGTAGGT
>CAYGQU010000024.1:2942-10655 GCA_964352045.1 uncultured Planctomycetaceae bacterium | reverse complement strand
AAACAGGTCGAATCTCTTGGCAGCAAATCGGCAACGATGGTCGTCTTTGGCGATCCGATGTTCTATGGCCTAGCTCGTTTTCTTACTGATCGGTTTGGCAAAGAGAAATTTGAAGTTTATCCGCACGTTAGCAGCATGCAGCTTGCCTTTGCTCGCGTGATGGAGAGTTGGGACGAAGCGTACCTTACCAATTTAGCCAATCACCCGTTGCCAGCCGTCGTAGAAAAAATTCGCACTTCAGAACGGGTTGGTTTGTTCACGACGGCCGAGGTCGGCCCAACCGACGTTGCGAATGCCTTGCTCGAAAAGCAGATTGACTATTTCAAAGTCTATGTCTGTGAGAATCTAGGTTCGCGAGACGAAAAGGTAACGCAAGGCGAATTGGCTGACATTGCAGCCAGCTCTTTTGACTCGCTCAACGTGATGGTATTGGTACGCCAAGCTGATGCTCCCGATCGCCCACGAGAAGCGATTGGCCAGCGTCTCTTTGGTAATCCGGACGAAGCGTTTCTGCAAGCGAAACCAAAGCGAGGTTTGGTAACACCGGCCGAGGTCCGTTCGTTGGCTTTGGCACAAATGGATATTGCTACTGGGAGTATCGTTTGGGATGTCGGTGCCGGTTGTGGCTCGGTTAGTATTGAAGCAGCACAAATTGCACACGACGGCGCGGTCTATGCCATTGAAATGGATCCCGAAGATCATGGCATGATCGAAGAAAATGCCGAACGATTTGGCACAACGAACGTGATGCCTGTTTTAGGAAAGGCCCCCGAAGCGTGGACAAACCTGCCGGACCCCGATGCGGTCTTTGTAGCCGGTGCGGGCCGCGAGGTGACTCGACTGGCTGAACTGGCTTATGCCCGCTTGCGTCCAGGTGGCCGCTTGGTGGTAAACCTTATTAGCATTGATCACATAGCTGATGCACGCAATGCGCTTATCAATGCGGGGGCCAAAGCAGGCCTCTCGCCCGAGGAAATCAACCTTCGTGTTTGGATGGTGAATATCGCTCGGGGTGCCGATCAGCTGGATCGACTTTCGTTTGAGGCGCTCAAGCCGAACTTCTTAATGGCGGCCGTTAAGGGTTAAAGGAATCTCGACGCGAAAAGCAAATCGACGAGACACTAATCCCCACACAATTCCATACCAATGTCGGTTGGAAGATCTTGTCGTTTTAATAAACCCTTAGTTGCCATTTTGAGCCGCTGGATACTCTTCTAAACCGAGACGCTTCATCTTCTTGTAGAGCGTCGTGCGGTTGATGCCTAGTTGGTCGGCGGTTTCGTTTCGGTTCCAGCCGCTGCGTTCGAGCACTTCGAGAATGATTTGTCTTTCGGGTCCTTCGAGCGCTTCTTTAAGCGATTGGCCATGGTAGCCGGTGTAGATTGCCCCGCCACCGCCACCCGAGACCCGCATTTCAACAGGCAAGTCGAGCAATTGAATGTTACTTTCCTTGCCGAGCAAAACGCCCCGTTCGACGATGTTTTGCAACTCGCGCACGTTACCTGGCCAATGGTAACGCTGCATCGCGTGCATTGCTTCTTCCGAGAAACCAAGCACGTTGGGTCGGTTGGCATCTTCACGAACTTCCTCAAGGAATTTTTGTGCGAGTAATGGGATATCACTCACTCGGCCACGTAAGGAAGGCAATTCAACATTGATCACGTTGATTCGGTAGTAAAGATCTTGGCGGAAAGAACCATCGGCGACGTTTTTGGCCAAGTCTTCGTTCGTTGCAAGGACAACTCGTACATCGACATGATGCGTTTCGGTACCGCCGACTGCTTCGAAGGCGAGTTCTTGTAAAACGCGAAGCAGCTTGACTTGCATCGCAGGCGTAGCCGTACCGATTTCGTCAAGAAAGATCGTCCCGCCATCGGCTTGGAGGAATTTACCAACCTTGTTGGTCGTTGCCCCCGTAAATGCTCCGGCAACGTGGCCGAAGAGTTCGCTTTCAAGTAAGTTTTCGGGAAGCGCACCGCACGCGACTTCGACGAAGGGGCCGCCACGACGTTCGCTACGAGTATGAATCGCGCGGGCGATAAGGCTCTTACCCGTTCCACTTTCTCCCGTTACAAGAACCGTGGCTCGAGTGTCGGCCACGCTTTCGATAACATCAAAGACACGAAGCATCGACGGATCGGAACCAACAATGTGGCCCATGCCATGCTTACGATCGAGTTTTTGTTTGAGATCCGTATTTTCGTTGAGCACTTTACGTTGTGAAAGGGCTCGTTCTAGTGCCATCATCAATTCGTCGTCGATGAGTGGCTTGGTGAGGTAATCAAAGGCTCCCATGCGAATCGCATCAACGGCGGCATCGGCTGTTCCGTAGCCGGTCATGAGCAAGACTTGCGTCTCGGGGCGTCGCTTGATTGCTTGCTGAAGTAGATCAACACCACTACCATCTTGCAAACGAATGTCGGCAAGCATGAGGTCGTACGATTTGGCATCAAGCCGCCCTAATGCGTCGGCATAGCCCGAGGCGGTGTCGATCGCTAGGCCTTGGCTGCGAAGCCAATCGGCCATGGATTCAAGCACTTGCAAATCGTCGTCAACGAGAAGCATCGAACCTTGGATTGTCGTAATGTCTGACATAGCAATCGACCAAACGGTGAGTTGTTCAGCCCGAAATGGGCAACGCATGGTATTCTCCCGGCCACAAAAACCGAGAAGATGTTGCTTAATACCTACGTCACCCAGACGTTGTGTCAAAAAAGAACGCTTATTGCCCCACCAGAGGGCAGAGTGGTTACAATCGGACTTGTAAATTCGACATAATCAGAACTTGCCGAATCGAAGTGATGAGTTGCGATTTGTGACTTGTTGCTTAGAGGCAACCTGATAAAGCATGGTATTTCGGTAATAGCCGTCACGCCTACTTGTAAACAACAAAAACAAATCGGCATGAAAACGTTCTCTATTACCTTCCCGATCATTTTTCTAATGATGATTTGCTTGTCTTCCCGCGGCGAGCCTTACCAAGGTCATGCCGAAGACGCCGCGTGGCGCGATGAAGCGACAAAGCGTATAAACCAACACCGCAAGAGTGATTTGATTGTTCTGGTCGTCGATGCAGGGGGAAATCCGGTCGAGGGCGTCACGGTATTTGTCGAACAGCAGTCGCATGCATTTCACTTTGGAACCGCCGTCAATTCACGACTGCTGCTAGGAGATAATCCCGAAGCGAAAATATATCGTGAGCGAATTGTAGAACTCTTTAATACGACAACAATCGAAAATGGCTTGAAATGGCACCGCTGGGAATCGGGTGAAGAGGCTGGCTATTCACAGACGCAAACTTTAGCGGTGATTGATTGGCTACGAAGCAACGACATTAAAGTACGTGGACATGTGCTTGTTTGGCCTAGTGAAAAGTATCTGCCAAAAGACATCTTGGCGAAAGCGAACAATTGGTTCCACTCAGAGAAGGATCAGCAATATGTTCGGAATCGAATTGAGAAACACATTGCTTCGATCGCTGCCGCCACCGCAGGAAAGATTTATGCTTGGGACGTTGTGAACGAGCCGCGTAAAAATCATGTGCTGATGGATTACCTGCCAGAAGGAAATAGGGCGATGGTCGATTGGTTTCGCTTTGCAAAACAAGCGGCACCTGATTCGAAGCTGTTTCTCAACGAGTATGGCATTCTTGATGGGGGGGAATACGGTACGCCAAACCAACATATCTTGGCAAACCATCTGCAAAGATTGCTCGATGCGAAGGCACCGATCGATGGTGTCGGTTTACAAGCGCATTTCCTGGGTCGCAAGACGATTACTCCGCCCGAGATACTTTGGCGCATTTTGGATCGTTATGCTGCAATAGTCTCCGAAGTGCAAATCACCGAGTTTGATTTCGATACGGATGATGAGCAACTGCAAGCGGACTATCTACAAGATTTTATAACGGCAATGTTTGCTCATTCGGGCGTAACTGGAATCACCCAATGGGGTTTCTGGGAAGGTGCCCACTGGCGACCCCAAGCGGCGCTGTATCGGAAAGATTGGTCAATCAAACCATGTGGAAGAGCGTTTCTTGATTTGGTGTATGACCGATGGTGGTCCAAAGAAGAACTTCGCACGGACGAATCGGGCGAAGCAACAGCTAGAGTCTTTCAGGGAAATTACACCATTGTCACGAACTTCAGCAATCTACGGAACGAATCCGAAGTAACCGTTAGTAAAGAGGCGGCAGAGATTACTATTCGACTTCAAAAAGATTAGCGATAAGATTCGTAGGGTAGTGTGCTCGCACCTATCATTTAAGTTAATCTCATCGTGAGCTATCCTGGATTGAACGTGCTCCCAAGATCAATACGCTTTACAACGGACAATGGAAAGGTAGGTGCGAGCACGCTACCCTACGGTTCCTTCTAATAAATTGACGGACACTAGCCAGCGCGTGGGTGCGCCTTCTCATACGCTGCACGCAGGTTGCGGGTGCTGACGTGGGTATAGACTTGCGTCGTGACAAGGCTCGAATGTCCAAGCAATTCTTGTACGCTTCGGATGTCGGCTCCTCGGTCGAGCAGATGCGTTGCGAAGCTATGGCGTAGCGTGTGGGGTGAAGTCCGTTGGTCGAGGCCGGTTTCTTTCAGGTACTTTTCGAGCATCCGAGCAACGCTGCGTGTGGTGATACGTTTGCCGAAACGATTGACGAAGATCGGTGCTTCTTCGCCTCGTGCCACTCCTTCCGCGAGTTTCCGATCCGCTAGCCAAGTCTTCAAAGCCTTGGCAGCATGAGATCCGATGGGGGCAAGCCTTTCCTTTCGGCCCTTACCCCGGACTCGTAATAAACCTTGTTCGAGATCGAGTGCTCCATCGTTAGCACCGACGAGTTCGCTGACCCGCAATCCGGCTGTGTAAAGCGTTTCGAGGATTGCTCGGTCACGACGGCCCATGGTCGTGTCGGCTGCGGGCGCGGAAAGGATTTTCAGAATCTCTTCGTCATTCAAAAAGTGCGGTAGCTTGCGTGGCTTTCTCGGATTGCGAATCGCTTCGCCTGGGTTTGTCTTCACCCAACCTTCGCGTTGACCGAAACGAAAAAATGAACGGGCGGCGGCGAGCCGGCGTGCTATTGAAGTCTTTGCATAGTCCGCTTCGGACAGGGCCGATAAGAAGCCACGCAAGTCGGTTGTTGTGATGGACGAAGGCTCTGGCGTTTTGCCATCTTCGTCGGCAAGGTAGTCGGCCAGACAGAACAGATCTTCACGGTACCCTTTTACCGTATGCTCTGAGGCGCCTCGTTCACGGTCAAGATGCTGTAGGAATTGACCGATTTGACGACGCATGACCAATTGCTCCGAGAGATTAGGTCCTCTTTCCCAAACAGTTGGAACCACAAAGACACGAAGATAAATGACAAAGTGAGAATGACGAAAAGTATGGAACCATTGCCAGCCGTTACAATCGACAAATAGACATTCTTAAAAGTTAGTGGCTGTTAAAACTCTTCCAAATGGTTCGTCGTGACGTCGTGGTTACAACTTTACTGCACTCACAAAAGTGCCTGCTAGTAACGAGAGAAGCAACTAACGAAGCTCACCTAGGTCGCCAGTTACGTTGGATGAACCACTGATGCGAGATCGGCTGTTCGAACGCTTGCGTGCTTCGCTACGCACTCGCTTGCTTAAGACAGCCGCGTCGTACCAAGTGAAGCTTAGCTTAGGGTCCGAGGCATGCCGACCAAGTGCGCGAAGCGCCTCGGCTTGTTGACCATCTTCGTAGAGGAACAGGTAGCGCTCTTTGCCTTTGACAAGAGCGAGTACATTAACATCATCGTTCACGGCTGGGTGCCTCCGTGCAGCAGCTGGCGGGAAGTGGGTGAGTGGTAGCAAAAGAACAATTTGACTGGCAGGTTATCCGTCACAAAACCAACCAAATGCTCTACCGAAACACTATCGGCCAGAAGACCATTGACGCACCACTCTTGATTCTCCGCCACCACCTCTAGCAGAGAGCATTTCAGTGATATGAAGATGACAACAGAAGCGAATAAAGTCGTCGCTTCGATCAAGGTATGACTTCCAACCACCGAACCGAGCGTCGTCCTTGAAACCGACATAACTGGCAAGAGCCGCAGTAAATTCGGTGTCAGACCCACGAAATACTCGCGTGTGCGTCATAACCGGACCATCAAAAGGTTTTGCAGTGGGGCGCGCTGACAATGGTCCCGGAGGGGTAAAGCCGCGTGCGTCTGGCCACTCTGGGGGCAATGAAACCATTTCAGAAAATTTTTCTGCCGATCCGTTTGGCGCGGTTGTAACGCCGTTGGGAGAGACGACTGCTGTCTCGTCGATCGGAGCATCAAACCCTGCTTGGCTAGCATCGATATCGTTAGTTGGCGAAGGAACCTCTTCTTTAGGTGCAGGTAGTTCTTCGTCGAGTTCCTCAAACAGATCTTCCTCGGCTGGTTCCGACATCGGGAATAGCCCAGGTTCTTTTGGAGCTTTTTTCAGGGTTGTAGGTGGCAACGGATCACTCGGTGTTGCTTGCATTGCAACTTGAGGTGGCGTGTACTCGGGCGTTTGCGTATCCATTTGTTTGCGAGCAAGCGCCATCTCGGCTTCAAAGACCAAACTCTCAGGGATGAATTCTTCTTGAGGTGTTCCCCAGGGAAGTCCATAGCCTGCAGGGATTTCATGGAAGCCGGCGTTGGCGGCATACCAATCCACACGCATGCCACAGCGCGGTGGGTAATAAGGTGAGAAGTCGGTAATCGTACCGATAACCAGAACATCCGCACCTAGCTGATTCGCTAGCAGACGGCGTCCGTCGGCATTCGATAAATCGACCCCCAGTTGCTTGGCAGCTTGTTCGACCACGCCTACCGGGATCACTTCAAAACCAGGAACCGATTGTAGCTCGGCAAAGTAATCGAGCGCGAATTGCTTACCGTCAACGGTTGGCTCATTGCTTTGGTTAAAGAAAGGTAAGATCGCCACCTTACTGAATTGCGGGAAAGGGTTATGCACCACCGGTTGATGCGTTACCTCAGGTAGCAGCAAATGGCACCCACTTGCCGAGAGGGCAAGCAGCAAGAGGCAGAACAGGGATCGGGTCCCGATGTACATAAGAACAAAGCTTCAACCAGCAGCCCCCCTGCTAGCACGCACCCGTGCGGCACGTCTTCGTCAGTATCGGCAAAGTTAGCCTAGTCACTTTAATCGTTATTTCCGGAAGTTCGATTTATTTCCTTCCAGCTTCAGCAAGATTAGGCAGCGAGTAGCACCGATTGGCACAGAATTCATAGCCGGGCCTATCGGTGTGACTTTAGCCACAAAAGGCCATTCGTAATGGAATGCCCTTACAATGATGTCATTGTAAAATTGCGGCCTCTTGTCGCTAAAGTGACCCTGATAGGCTGGACGCCAAACAGGGCTACCCACTTCTAAGAGGAGGGGGGCAATTAAACATTACTGCCTAAATCAACCCGCCGAGTCCTATTAACCCAAGCGGTTCGCGAGTCGTAATTGGTTCCCCATAGGCGGTGCCGATTGATTTCCCCCAGTAGGCAGCTTCGTCACGAATTTTGTCGATAAAATTCGGTGGACCGGCTGGTCGGCCAGTGATGAATTGGCTTTCGTACGCTTTGATCGAAGCTAGCTTCTGTTCCCAGACGTCAGAAATATCAAGCACAAACGCGGGTTGTGGTGCCAGCTTCAAGTGGACGCA
The DNA here is from genome assembly GCA_964352045.1 of uncultured Planctomycetaceae bacterium. Lineage (GTDB taxonomy): Bacteria > Planctomycetota > Planctomycetia > Pirellulales > Lacipirellulaceae > CAYGQU01. The sequence continues at coordinate 2,981 of CAYGQU010000024.1, read as the reverse complement.
GTAATAGTAGTAAATCCGTTCAGGATGATGCGGTTCATC
>CAYGQU010000024.1:0-2932 GCA_964352045.1 uncultured Planctomycetaceae bacterium | reverse complement strand
TACGTCGGATCACAGCAGCCAGCTTGGCGCGGTTTTCGAGCGTTGCTTCGAGCGACCGATTGGTGAGACCTAGATTCTCACGCCACTCAAGGCCCAGGATTTCGGTTGCCTTTGCTGTTTCCTTCGCGCGCATTTCTAGCGAGCCGTGGGGGGTGGGTTCTCCCGAAGTAAGATCCAACACACCGACACGTTTTCCTTCGGCCTGCAGTTTAAGAATCGTGCCTGCAACGCCTAGTTCGGCATCATCAGGATGAGGAGCTATGACAAGAACATCGAGCATGAAGGGCCTGGGCTTAAAACCTAAGTGGAGGGAAGGCTGCTTATCGATTCCTATCATACTCACTGCTCAGCGATGTGCCGAGTCATAGCCGACTTGCTGAGATTGGCCCAATCGATCACGATTAGTTATTGCAGTTCGCCTTGATTTGCTAATCAAATGTACAAAATTATGCCGACCACCACCGCAGCACAAAATAAGTCCTACGCCGAGCTTATCGGGAATTTTCGTGAAATTGCGATCCTTTCTTCGATTGAAGGATTGATGTTTTGGGATCAAATGACCTATTTGCCCAGCAAAGCCTCAGCCTACCGAAGTGAGCAATCTGCTTATCTAGCAGGAATGATTCACAATCGTCGTACCGACGCACGCGTCGGAGATTGGCTTAACGAGCTAGCTGATAGCCCTTTGGCTGAAGACCTGTCGAGCGACAACGGTTGCAATATCTACCATCTAAAGCGTCGCTACGACAAACTCGTAAAGATCCCCACCGACTTGGTGGAAGAGATCGCCCGCACAAGTGGGCAATCGCATCAAGCATGGGTTGCCGCAAGGAAGGCAGACAATTTCACCGAGTTTCAGCCATGGCTCGAGAAGATGCTTAGCCTAAGAAAGCAACAGGCTGAAGCAATCGGTTACGATGCAACGCCCTACGATGCACTGCTCGACGAGTACGAACCGGGCGAGACGACCGCGGGCGTAACCGAAGTGCTCGAAGGATTACGCAAAGAGTTGGTTCCGTTGGTTGCCAAGATTGTTGACTCAAAAATCAAAGCGCCAAGTGAAATTGTTTGTCGAAGCTTTCCTGTTGATCGACAAGAGAATTTTGGCAAGCAAGCGGCCGAAGCGATTGGCTTCCGGTTCGATTCGGGTCGGCTCGATGTGACAGCCCATCCGTTCTGTGGTGGGGCTGGTCCGCTAGATGTGAGGCTCACGACTCGCTATGACGAGCATAATATCGCCGATGGCTTTTTTAGCATATTGCACGAAGCGGGCCACGGGATCTACGAACAAGGTTTGCCGACCGAGCATTTTGGTTTGCCTACCGGAGAAGCGATTTCGCTCGGCATCCACGAATCGCAATCGCGTATGTGGGAGAATCTTGTCGGACGAAGTCACGGTTTTTGGCAACACAGTTTTGCAAAGCTTTGCAAGGTATTCCCGGAAGTAACCAAAGGGGTATCGGTCGACGAGTGGTATGCAGCGGTTAACGACTCACGGCCCTCACTTATTCGTACCGAGAGTGACGAAGCGACGTACAACTTGCACATCATTATTCGGTTTGAACTCGAACGTGATTTAATCGAAGGCAAATTGGCGGTCGTCGATTTGCCTGATGCTTGGAACGATGCCTATGAGAAGATGCTTGGCATTCGACCACCGTCAGATGCCGACGGTGTACTGCAAGATGTGCATTGGAGCGAAGGGATGTTTGGTTACTTCCCTACCTACGCGCTGGGCAATTTGTATGCTTCGCAGTTGTTTGACCAAGCTGAGAAAGATCTCGGTAATCTCGAAGCGAAATTTGCTGAAGGAAATTTTTGCGACTTACTAATTTGGCTTCGAGAGAAAGTTCACAACGTAGGTCAACGGCAGACAGCTCGGGGGCTGATCAAGCAAATTAGCGGACAGGAACTATCGCACGAACCCCTGATGAAGCATTTGAACGCGAAATTTGGGGCCCTTTATCAGCTCGATTAACTTGCAACGCTAGCGTAATCGACGTGAAATGGGCTGACTTTCACGATTATTTGGGCGTTTAGTTGCTCGATATTGGGAAATCAAGCCATTCCTGGGCAAAGCTAGCGCTGCAAAAATCACCGACTCCGTGCAAAATAGGTCTGTGATCCTCACAAGCCATGAAGGTGGAAAGGTCACGCTAACAACACGCAACGCCGATGGCAACTAATGCTTTCGTGCGATTGCCTTTGAAAGGAAATGGCCCGGAGGAGCCGAACCATGCCTACACCTAATTCACCTAATGAATCCAATGTGAATAGCGCCCAGTTACCTAATGAGGTAGGTGACTGTCCCCACTGCGCTGCACTCTTTACATTGCCGCTAGCTACGGAGCCTTTCGATTCGGTTGCTTGTCCCGCTTGTGAACAAAGCCTAGCGATTGATGATATCAAGCTCCGCAAAGTTCAAGTTGCCAAGCGAATTGAAAAGCTATTTGCCAATCCGCCTCAAAGTTTGCCAACGGTTGCCGATTTATTGGCAACAGCAACTGCCACCAAAGCTAATCCTCAGAAAGTTGCTGCACCAGAATTAAGCGATATGCAGGTCGCGCCCGATCCTGGACACGAATCACTCGATGACTGGCTCCGTCGCACGACCGGGGTTCCGCTCAAGTCTGAGAAAACTGATGCTCTTGCCGAAACCGAATCGAACCCACTTGAATTAACGGGTATCGAAAATGCCACGCAAGAGACAACCGAAATATCTTCATCGAATGACTCCGACCAATTAAAAGACGTAAAGTCTCTTAACGAGAAAAAAACACTCAGTAAAACGCTTGGGTGGAATCCTGGTTCATTCTCACTTGAAACACCTGCGGAAACGGACGAGGGGTCAGCTCTACAAGAACAAACCGAAACGATCGACTACGCAGCAGAAAATCTTTCCGCGGTAGATGATTCACTCAACTTCAATACG
>CAYGQU010000023.1:4065-13720 GCA_964352045.1 uncultured Planctomycetaceae bacterium | reverse complement strand
GTTCAAAACGAAGTAGGGCGTCTCGTTGAAGACCTTATCCTGCAAGGAGGCGTTGATACATCTTATCTCCATTGGGTTGAAGGAGATGGCGTTGGTCGCACGGTACGCAATGGTTTGAATTTCACAGAGCGTGGTTTTGGTGTGCGAGGAGCTGTTGGTTGCTCCGATCGTGGTAACACGGCCATCTCCCAGCTTCAGCCTGGAAGAATAGACTGGGATCGGCTCTTTGGCAAAGAGGGGGTTCGTTGGTTTCACACAGGGGGAATCTTTGCTGCACTATCAGAATCCAGCTCGGCTGTTGCCGAAGAAGCCCTTGGTAAAGCGAAAGAGCATGGTGTGGTAACTTCTTATGATCTGAACTATCGCCCCTCGTTGTGGCGGTCGATTGGTGGCCCAGCAAAAGCTAGAGAAGTAAATCGTCGGCTTGCTTCGTTTGTCGATGTTATGATCGGCAACGAAGAGGATTATACCGCTTGCTTGGGGCTAGAAGTCGAAGGAACGGACGAAAATCTTAGCCTTTTGCCAATTGATGGTTACAAGCAAATGATTGGACAAGCACTTAAGCAGTTCCCCAATTTCTCTGCCACCGCGACCACGCTACGGTCAGTTACCTCGGCATCCCAAAACGATTGGGGAGCGCTTGGTTGGTACGACGGCAAATTTTATGAAGCAACGCATCGAAAGAATCTTGAAATTTTTGATCGCGTCGGAGGGGGGGATAGTTTTGCCTCTGGATTCATTTACGCCATGCTAACGACTGCTGACCCTCAGCAAGCAATTGAATATGGTTCAGCACACGGTGCACTAGCCATGACGACACCGGGAGACACCTCGATGGCTAACCTCGAAGAAGTCGAGAAACTTGTGGCAGGCAATAGTGCACGCGTTGCTCGGTAAATTACGATGATCCCTAAAATTGCTCAATAGACAGTTAAATCGCTTTCAAACGGACCAAGCAGACAATGATTAAATTTCCCAAAGTAGCCAGCATCAAGTCCGTGGAAGCTTTTAGGAAGCATATAGATTCATTAGGAATTGATCTGCCAATTGATGACCAATTGGCATCAGGTCCTGGATCGCCGTTAGGGAATTCTCTTTGCAATGGTGATTTCGTAATTGGAAATCGTTTTGCCATTCTTCCTATGGAAGGTTGGGATGGCGAACGTGACGGGACACCCACAAATCTCACACGCCGACGTTGGAGAAACTTCGGCATTAGCGGCGCAAAACTTATTTGGGGAGGAGAAGCCGTTGCTGTTAGACCCGATGGAAGAGCGAACCCCAATCAGTTGATGATCAACGAGTCAACCATCGCTTCGATCGAGTCGTTACGTCACGACTTATTGAAGGCGCACCAAGAGCGGTTTAGTAATACTGATGATTTACTGGTCGGATTACAGCTAACGCATTCAGGGCGATTTGCACGTCCCAATAGCAAAGTAGTTGAGCCTCGTACCGCTTACCGACACCCGGTGCTTGATCCACGCATGGACATCACAGACGATACTAAAATCTTTACTGATGAAGAACTCGACCGACTGGTTGAAGAATTTATTGCTGCAGCAGTCCTTGCACAGAAAGCAGGTTTTAGTTTTGTTGACATCAAACATTGCCATGGATATTTTGGGCACGAATTGCTATCGGGCTATGATCGCCCTGGTCGTTATGGGGGTAGTTTTGAAAACCGAACGAATTTCCTACGCAAGATTGTAGAAGGTATTCGTTCTGAAGCTCCTGGCTTAGAAGTAGGAGTTCGCATCAGTATTTTTGACTTCATTCCTTTTAAGCCGGGCGATGATGACGTGGGTGTTCCAGCTAGGGAAGGGGCCTATGCCTACGCATTTGGAGGAGACGGAACAGGGCAGGGGATTGATCTGACCGAAACGCATCGCTTCATGAAGTTGCTAAAAGAGTTAGGCATTCGTTTAGTTTGTTCGACGGCGGGAAGCCCCTACTACAACCCACATATTCAACGCCCTGCATCGTTTCCACCATCCGACGGCTACCAACCCCCCGAAGACCCTTTGGTTGGGGTTGCAAGGCAAATCAATGCTACCGCACAAATTAAGCGAGAGCATCCTGAATTGATTCTCGTTGGATCGGGCTACAGTTACCTACAAGATTGGCTTGGTCATGTAGCCCAGCATGTCGTCCGATCTGGCGGTGTCGATTCAATTGGGCTAGGGAGAATGGTCTTATCGTATCCAGACCTCCCTGCCGATATCATTGAGAGCAAGCCTTCTCAACGCAAAAAAATCTGCCGCACTTTCAGTGAATGCACAACCGCTCCACGTAACGGAATCGTTTCAGGCTGCTATCCCCTCGATCCATTTTACAAGGCGATGCCAGAAGCGAAAGAAGTCAAGCATTTGAGTAAAAAGTAGTCATTCGGTTGCCCCATCGCCGTTGTTTAAGAATGATTTATGGCTTCTGCTTTTGGTTTCATAAACTGAACAATTAGTACCAGGGCGACGTAAGCAGCCAAAACATAGAGTCCTTCATAGCCTATTTTCTTATAGATGGCAGAAACACCCGCAGCAACTGCGGCTATTACTGAAAGCAACATCAAGGCATTCCAAACATATCGTAGCTTGCCTTTGACCATCTCTTCGCCAAGAAGGCTTTTCTGATTCATCATGAAGAAGAACGTAATATAGGCAATCGGTAGCAACATTGCGCCATAGACCCCTGCTATGACCGTAAGCCAAGCTTTGGCGTCACCATCCCACAGCAGCGGCCAAAAAACACCGACTGCTGAGGCCATGCAGCCCAGGCGAAATGTCCAACCACTTACCGGGCGGTCAAGTACTTCGCAAACGACAAAGCCCGAAATTAGCATCATGAGCGATATCGAGGAGAGTGTCATCGCAACCACACCCACTCCAAAGACGATGTTTGCAAGAAAGCGACCTCCTCCTTGGCCCGTCGGATCAAAAAGTCGTTCTAGCGAAGCGGCTAGGTCAAACGTGTCTCGGCGCACCAAGGCAGCAGCGACTTGTTTCTCACCAAGATCAGCATCGCCTTGAATCGCATAATCACCATTCGTAGCGGCCGCATCACGCTTCTCGAGTATGCCTTCAAAAGGGCCTTGGAATTTCTTTGGGACTTCAATGTTGTTAGCCGTCATGACAAAACCTTCAGGTAATTTGCCATGGAACTGCGTTGCCGAGGCAATCACAATACAGCCTGTTGCTAGCACAAACGGGATGAAGGTGCCGGTTGAGAGGTCAAAGATCGTTAGCCCACGAAATTCTTTACCCCAGCCGCGGGTGAGTAGCAAATAAGGAAGCAAGAAAGTCATGTTGATACCAACCGCAGCCGCTCCGGCTGAGATCATCACATCACGCTGTTCACTTACGATTATATCGCTCCAAAATTGACGTGCTGCAGGATCGGTGATTTGGTCAAGCAAAGGCTTTAGTGAAGCCACCGGCTCGAAGAAATGATTTGGATTGGGTATAAAACCACCTGCAACCGAAGCCCAGTCAATACCATTGCCAACAAGTGACATACGGGCCACGACTCCAATAAAAGAAAGCACTATTACGGCAACCACTACTTTGAGGGTTTGGTCGTAAAGTTTCACACCCCAATGTCCGCTACCGTAGCTCCATGTGATGATCGTGCTAATGAATAGGATAACTCCTGAGACAAGGTACTTGCCAAAGTTGCTTCCATCGGGGCCCGGCGCTAGAATGCCATCTCCCATAAAAATGCTTGGAAAAAAATTCTGTTCACAAACAGCAAAGCAAAGCGAATACTGTGGTAAAGACCAAACCATGTTGGCCATCAAAGCAGCAATGAGCCAAGACCAACCAAGTACCGGGTTGATATGGTTGTTAATGGCCCGAAAGGGCCGCTCGCCGGTTGAGAGCGTAACATAGGCAATAGCGCTCATCATGACCACGCCGATTATCATGGCGAACGGCTGCAGCCAGAGCAAACTGGTGCCGGCTAAAATGCCAAGATAGAGACTACTGCCAAGGGATCCACCCCCAAGGGTTAAAGCGCTTTGAAGCCACCCAGGACCCGAAAGTCCGACATAAGCTTTCAAGGTTGCTAAAGTCCCTTTTTTACCTGCAGCAACAAGACTTTGTCGTTCTTGTTCGACCTTGTTAATCTCATCTGACATGCGGAATATCGCCCTGCTAATTAAGCGTCATGTAAAAATTTGCGTCATCTTGCCAGAGAAGGGTCGTGGCGAAAAGAGCTTTTACGGAAAATAACCAATATGAGGTGCAGCATAGCTTAACGAAAAGAAATCGAAACAACAGGTCTAGCCGTTTACTGTTTGCAATTAATCTTTGCTACGGAGAGCTAATTGAGAAACCTTAACGCTGCCAAACGAACCCCCTTGTTTTTCTTTCTCTAAGTTCGATTGGGTATAGCAACCGATTTTGAAATAGCATCCTTTCTTGGACACCTGCCAGTCCATCATTTCCTCGTTGTTATACCAAATCTTAATACGACCCTCGCCTGCTTCGATGCGTAACCTAAACGTATCACCAAGTTGATAGGCAGAGTCGAGTACGACTTCTTCTAGATTACCTCGTTCGACGAAAAGTTCGTCTGCTTCAAGACGTATCATAATGATATCATCATCTTCATCATGGATCTGAGCACAGACAACATGTGGACGAACCGTGGGGGTATTTATGATAGCGATTTCAGCTTCCAAGACGTGCAAGTTGATGTCGTCTGTTGACCAACTTGCCTCGTCTTTGCCACCAGGCTTCATTTCACGTAGTTCTGATCGTGGATACTTCGAATTCGTCGTACCAACACCGTCGCATGCTGCTTTAAAGATGATGGAGTCACTCGTTTCCGATAGATAAAAACAAGTCTTGTCATCGAACCCATTTAATTCAGGCTGTACGATCTCATCTGGATTTCCTTTGCGTTCGGTATTGTAAGGGACAGTTAGTTTCCATGGACCGAGATCAAACACCACTGCTGGAGGTGCAGCAAGTAAACTAACACTACTACCAAATATTGTAGAAGCAAGAACAAGAAGGATCCGGATGCTCATCAATCAATCTCCAGATGAATTAGAATTTATTTCGGTTCGGGATTACTAGCGTACGATTTGCATTGTCATACCGCCATCGACGACAACTGTTTCACCAGTCATGAATTCATTGGTTGCTAATAGATGAGTTACTTCTGCAACGTCTTCGCTGGTTCCTTCACGGTGCAGTGGTATACGGTTTGCTAGATTGTGCTTCTGCTGATCGGCAGTCATCTTCTGATGAAAACGAGTGCGGATAATACCTGGCGCAACGCAATTAACACGAATGTTGTCATCTGCCAAATCTCGGGCAAGCATGCGAGTCATCTGCGTCATCGCACCCTTTACCGTTCCGTAAACCACAGCGCCTGGACAGCCTCGAATTCCTGCAGCTGATGAGACAAACAAAATGGCTCCCTCCGAATTTCTTCGCATATGAGGTAAGGCATGGCGACAAAGGTGATAAGCCGCATGGACATGAACATCAAAAGCGTACATCCAATCTTCGGTAGAAATCTGGTCTATTTGTCCGGGTGCTGGGCCTCCCGCGTTATGAACTAAGACATCGATGCCACCAAGTAGCTCGGCTGTTTTAGCTACTAAGTTCGATATGCTCTCTGGATCAACCATATCGGCTGCAACGAAATAAGCCTTTTTACCTAGGGATTCGATCTCTTTGATTACCGATAAAGCTGCGTCATCTTCTGATCGGCCATTGATTACGACGTTGGCACCGTGCCGAGCAAAGTCCAGTGCTATGGCAGCACCAATTCCTTTCGTACCACCCGTGATGAGGGCACACTTATTTTTTAGGTCCATCTTTAGCATCTTCCATTTAAGTATTAAACTGAAGTGTAGAGAGCGTTATCAACTGTTCCAAAAGTATCTATTTATTTAGCCAATCTTTAAGCACATTGAAGTCATGCTTTATTGCCGCTAAGTTTTCTTGAGCATTCCCTTTCTTGAGATACTCCACATGGACGGAGATGGGGCAATCAATACCGGACATTTGGTGCATTTTGAAGAATTTGCTATCGACACGACCCTCGCCCATGGGAACATGCTCAGGCTTCTTGCCGATCCATTCAAAGTCTTTTGCAAAGACAGCACCAATATGTGGTTTCATAACATCGTAGTGCAATGGCCACGCGGTGCCACCTTCAACGGTAGCATGACGTATATCAAAGGCCGAGCCAATTTGTTCCTTAGGAATACCTTCTAAAAGGTATTTTAGATCCCAAAGTACCGATCCAACAAAATCAGCGCCGCAGTGATTTTGGTAGACAGCACTAATGCCAAGCTCTTTGTTCAATGCAGCTAAATCGGCTAGCTTAGGACGAATCTCGTTAAGTTGATCCATAATGCTTCGGTTCAAATCATAACGATAGAAGCCCATGCGATATTTCTTGATACCAAGACTTGCGCCTGTACGAAGCACTCTTTCGGTAAGCGGGTCCTCAAGATTAAGTACATCAGTAGTCATGATAGTAATATCAAGACCTTGTTTTTTTACCGCCTCGAGTTGCTTTGGAAGTTCTTCTTCAACGCGTTCAGGAGAGACATGCCCCCCTTTACGAACCGTTGATTCGATACCATCGAACCCAAGTTCTGCTACCGCTTTGGCCATGTCGTCATAGCTAAGTGACTGGATGAACTTGATAAAGACACAGATTGGTGGTTTTGCTTTAAGAGGATTCGCAGCAATAGCCAAATTGCTGGACAAACTAACGGAAGCAGCGGCCGCTAACGATGTTCCGATAAAGCCTCTTCGATCAATTCGGTGGCCTTGTGATAAGGGGTTTGTAAGCTTTAGGTTCTTATCGTTTGGCATGGTATTTCTCATATGATTTTAGGATTATTTTTTGTAATAAGTAAACTAACCAGTAGCAAAAGACTGGTGATGAAAAATGAGCTTGGCTCAGGAACCGTAGTCGTTGCCGAAAAGCTTGTGGCTGAGTTTCCATAATGAGAGACCCAGATAGCATAGTCGGCGTTGTCAATTACCCCATCGTTGTTGCCATCCGAAGCTAAGCTGGTTGTCGAACCAAAGGTGTCGCGCCAGACTGTGTAGTCTGCTGCATTGACGATGCCATCATTGTTGTAATCGCCAGTTAGAACGACATCTAACAGAACCGAATTTGCCGTATAGGTGGTTACCCAACTCAGTCCGCTAGTAAGCTCTGGTGATTGAATCGCATCAAAGATCCCTGATAGCATCGTAGCAGTTAAAATTTCAAATTGATCACCAACACTTGGTGTGTAGAGGTTGTCGAGTACAACTTCTAAAGTTCCGTCAAGCGTTGCCTCTCCTAGGACTAAAAGCTTGCCGTATTGTCCTGTCATATCTCCAGAAAGCTCGATTTCTAGAATCCCGTTTGCTCCTTGCGTGTAATCTTTGCTTGTCGAGACAAAGCCACTTGAGGCTATTGCTATTTCACCAATTGTGTTGCCGCCTACATGCAAGTCACTAACACCTGTTATGGCTGTATCAGCAACAACGCGACCTCCGTTCTCGATATTAACAACAGCGTCAGAAGGTGAGCTTATCGGTTTAGCTACCGTGATCGTATAGATTGCCCAATCGACGGCAGTATCATCATTCACCTGAACATTGACCGAACCACTTTGAAGTTCATCCGTAAATTGTCCAAGATCGAGCACTCCAACAAATGGCTCTCCAGCCATAAAGCTAGTATCCCATCCAAGATCGTTAAAGAACAAACGATGGTCGGCATCGGCATCGAAAAGTCGCACAAAATCGGAGCTAATCACTCCGCCTGTTTGCTCTAGCCCCAAAGCCAAGGACCCATGCACAACTCGTTCACTAGGATCGAGCTGGTGCTGGATCGTAAAAGCAACATTGTTGTTACCGCTGGCGTCATCAAATCCGGTAATCGGATTTGCCGAGGAGTTAGCAATGAAAGCTTCCCAAGCGGGATTGATAAAGGCGTTATCAACGCTTGTCAGACCATCGTAGGTCAAATCATCAATGTCACCTAATAAATAGTCTCGTATTTCGACTTCGTACTCACCAGGCACTAGCTTTTGCTGCCATGCCTCGGGATCATTCCAATTGGAATCGATATCTGAAAAATGGAAGGTCTTTACATTCGATGCATCATCCACCTGAGCTTCGTATAGACTTTCAATTTCTACCGGAGTATTGTGTGAGTCGATGTAGCCTTCAGGCTGGGGACCAAAAGTCGTGTCGTTAATTAGGCTACCTGTCGAACCAACTAGCCAGTTCTGGGCTGTTGGTGGATTTTGGACGATGTAACTATCCGCGACTGAATTCCAGATGACCATGTTAGCTCCAGCCCAACCGTGGCCCGTACCAAAGTTACCTCGATTGCGAGCGTTGATTTGGTCGCCATCAACAGTAATGTTATCGAAAAGTGAACCAGTAGCCCAACGTTGGTGTGGCCCGGACTCGTCCAAGGCATTGTTAGCTACCGAATTGTGAAACACATGTGGTCCAGCTGGTCTTGTACTGTTGTTAATAAAATCATGACGTCCTTCATTCGCTTCCGAATTCGTTACGAGTTCAAGTTGGCCACTTAAATCGAACGTATAACGCCTACCCCCCGTAATTTGGCTTTTAGGTTCTAGATTAATGGCATTATCAACAGTAACCCACTTAGCACCTGGGTTACTTACTACCGAAGAATCGACAAAATGGGCTGAAGTGGTGTCTCGTACCCATACATTCTGCGCTTTATCAATCGACACAAAACTCAAAGCATGATTTTCATCGGTATCTGTGGTGAAAGTTGATTCGGCTCTTAAATTTTCAATACCAATATTCTCGATGCGATCGTTCCAGTTGTATTTTTTGATCTGACCACCACCGTATTGCAATTCAAATGAGTTCGTTAAGGGAGCGTCTAAGAAAATTCGATCCCCTTCGATTCGTGTAATAACACGGTCAAATCGAATGTCGGCAGAACCCGCAGTCCATTGGTTAGTCGTTCCACCATCGCTACGAGGAGGAATCATATCCATTCCTATATCAGTTATCCAATTTGCGGTACTAGGTCGAGTAACACGGACTGTATCACCAATTGAAAAACCCGAAGTTGAATCAACGCGGAAACTTCTTGAACCAACAGGAACAACCTTGTCAATCATGTTTCTTGTCGATCCCGTTAGCGATTGCGATCCACTTCCTTCGATGTTTATTAAGTCTCGCTGAGTTGTTCCCGTTGCGTTAAGAACGGTTTGGTTTGAATCTCGACCAACTCCACGAAGAACGACACCACTTGTATTGATTTGAATTTGTCCTGCAATGTCATAATCACCCGCTTCGAGTAAGACAGCTCCGCGGAAACCGTCGGCACCAATTGGCATTGCCGAGACTTGGTTTATTGCGTTTTGAATATGTGCTGTGTTATCCCCAGCAACAGGCTGAAGCGTTATTACAGAAGCGACTGTGGGAATGGGTTGCTTGCCCCCTTGATAACCAACATCAGAAAAATCTGGCACACGATCGCCTTCGGCATCGGGCACGTAAATTAGTCGATTGGTTGTGCCTCGACGCACCCATTCACTTTCCACGGCATGAGCTGCATATGTTGCGAACATACTGGTCAAAGCAAGACCGTAAATTAAGCAGCCACGCAGCATATTTAGCAGACAAAACATAAGGTC
>CAYGQU010000023.1:0-3965 GCA_964352045.1 uncultured Planctomycetaceae bacterium | reverse complement strand
GTTGGAAAAGAAACCTATCCCTTGGCAACCTGATCTTGGCTAACATTTAGACCGCAACGGAGAATAGTAGGTTGAAAGATAAGGTCAAACTGCTGATCTAATTAGTATCACTACTAATAGCAGGTTTGTAACTATATCCCGCTAGTTTTACCCCTCAATCCGATATTACGGAGTAGTGCTCCGGTTTTTTGGAGTTTATGATGTTTTGATAAGGAGTACATTTCAGGCGATTATATTTGTCAAATAAATGGAGTGATTGTCTGAAAATTTAAGGCTGGTGCCATAGGGATGAAATCGCACTGTTTTTGTTGACTTGGTTGTTTACAGAAATCTTATCGCATGCCAAAAACTCCTCATGTAGCGCTACTTATCGAGACTTCGCGCGAATATGGCCGGGGTCTGTTGCGCGGTGTTGCCCGGTATCAGCAAGACCATGGACCTTGGTCAATCTATTTTGAGCCCCACGGTTTAGATGATGCCCCGCCCAGTTGGCTAAAGGATTGGAAAGGAGATGGTATTCTTGCCCGGGTAGACAATTCTGATGTTGCAAAAATGATAATGTCAACTGGCATACCAGTTGTAGACTTACGAGGTGCTTTGCCAGATTTGGGTATTCCCTTTATAGGGGTCGATAATCGTCAAATCGCAAAGATTGCTTACGATCATTTGAAGGATCTCGGTCTTAAAAATTTTGCTTTCTGTGGAACGCCCCGTAAAGAAAACCCCAATCAAAACTTTCGCTGTGATTACTTCAATGAACTAGTCGAACGCGATGGCTTTGAGTGTAGTAATTGGTTAGGCGAACAGCAAAAACTAAGAGCTCCCTCGTGGGAAGACCAACAACAAGATATTGCTGCTTGGCTTAGGCAATTACCTAAACCGGTAGGAATCATGACTTGTCATGATGACCGAGGTCAGCAGGTGCTCGATGCCTGTCGTCGCGCTGATATCTCGGTACCAGATACGGTTGCTCTTATAAGCGTTGACAATGACCCCCATCTCTGTAATCTCTGTACCCCTCCTATGACCAGTATTGACGTCAATCCAAGTCGAATTGGCTATGCCGCAGCTGAGTTGTTGGCTAAGCTTATGCAGGGTGAAGAACCAGCAAATAAAACGATTTTACTTGGTCCACCAAGAGGAATCGCCGCCCGAAGATCGACCGAGACGTTGGCGATTGAAGATACTGAAGTCGAATTGGCTATTCGCTACATTCGGGAGCATGCTGTCGAAGGAATCCGAGTTAGCGAGGTGGTTGCCCGCGCTACCCAGCGGCCTAGTACGCTTGAGCGAAGATTTAAAAAAATCCTGGGCAGGACGATCAAAGCTGAGATTACTCGCGTACGCCTTGAACGCGCAAAACTCTTACTTGCCGAGACCGAGTTTACCGTCGTAAAAATCGCGGATCGCATTGGTTTTGCCGAAGCAAAATACTTCTGTGAGGTTTTCCGTAAATACGAAGGTGTCACGGCAACCCAGTACCGACAGCGTTTTCGTGACGGCTGACTTTGTTAATACCTACTAAGCTTAAACGTCGGGATTTTCAAACGGTTGGTTAAGCAGCAGCTAGCTTGTTTGCTGAGGACCAAGAGCATTCAGAAAAGCGGAGTGTCGATCCGTAAAATCGGATATGACGATTATTTCTTTTTGATTACTTTCAAATCATGGCACTAACAGTTCGACAAGAAGGTAACTCTTTGTCAGTCTGAAAGGTGTCGATCTGTTGACACAGACTTATTGGTTTTTCTTTTCCTTATTCACTCGATTAGTACTACTTCATTATTCACCACGGTGGTGTTTTGATGCAACTTGTCTATCGGCCAACTCGGGTCACACAGCTCATGAAAGCGAGAAAGTTTATGTACGTACAAATTCGTAGCGCAGCCTTGGTGCTAAGCGCAGTCACTTTTGGTGCCGCAGCTTGTTCTGCTGCTGTTATTCCTCTTTACACGAATGAAACAGTGGCCGACATTGCCGCCGGGACAACGGCCTGGGATCAGACTGGTGATAACGACTTGGGAGACGGGGTAAATCCTTATGGGGTGTTCAATGCTCCTGGCAGTCCTGTTAACCCATCAATTGTTGCCCCCCCCTTCGGCTCTGGTCTAGCACTACAAATGGTAGATTTATCTGATGCTGGCAAACCAGAACTTCAAGGAGAACTTGCTGCTCCTTTACTTGAGCCATTCCGTGTTGACTTCCAATCAATCAACCTAAGTAACTTCAGCAGCACGCAAGCGATTCGTTTCCGTATGGGTAACAGTGGACAAGATGTAACTACCGAATCGCGAGCCGCTTTTTCGATTTCTTGGCAGGCAGATGGTGACGTTGGTGGCAAGTATCAAGGAAATGATGACGGGGTTCCTAGCGATGTTGATACAAAGAACTCTTCGCCCCTAGACGCCGATCCAGGTAATCCGGCCGTTCATGACATTACGATGATAGCCAACGGTAATGTTACTGGTATGTGGGCTTACCAAGCTTTTGGAGAGACTCGCAACTTGAATCCACTGTCGTATGATTTGTACATCGATGGTGAACTACTCAATTCAGCTAACCCAGGCGATGGGAAATACGCTGAGTTCATAAATGGAATGGAATTTACCCTGCTAAACTCTGCAGCCAATTACGATCCATCGTTAGGTTTACAGCGCTTTGGTCTTTTCGGTGGTAGTACAAGCGGTTCATCTCCAAACGTGTTGTTTGACAACATCGTAATTACGACGACTCCTGCCGACATGGGCGTTACCGTCCCTGAGCCAACATCGGTGATGCTATTGATGGCCGCATCGGCTGCTGGTTTAGTTAGTGTCCGTCGGCGTGCTTAGTCGTAGAACTTATTACTATATGAGTTTCGCGGACTACTACAAACGCGAAGAATAGCATCTGGGCCCATCCTGCTTCAAGGATAGGGAGAAGTTTGGATGGGCCCAATTCGAATCAGCAACAGCCTAATAGTCTTATTTGTATAAACAAAATCGGCAAATCCTGTCCGGCACGATAAAACATGGGCCGGTAGAGTCGATTCTTTTCTCTTGGAGAGGTCAGGAATTATGAACTATCAACTATCGAGTATCTCAAAGACATTGGCAGCCAAGTTAGGCTTGAAAATTAATACGGATATTGCAAATGCAAGTAGTAAGTCTAAATGGGCTAAAAAGTCGGCGGCCTTGGTGGTGGCAGCTTCTTTGTGCACTCCAGCTGTAGCTGTGGTTGCCATTTCGGATGGTTTCGGTGATGCCGATTTGAATAACAACGGCATTCCACTAGAAGACTATGATGTTAGCGTAGAGGGTAGCGTTGCAAGTACAACCTATATTCCTGGACGGGTCTTCGTTGATGGGATGAGTAGCGAACCTACCAACATGGAAATTGATACCGTGGAAGATGCTTCCGATACCGGCATTAAATGGTTTCAGATGAGGGGTTGGAGTGGTGCAGCGGCAGGCAATGTACCTGGGGCTGGAAGTCCAAAGCCTAAATTAACAATTGTTGATGATTCAGCTGGGGCAATGCTTGAAACGCAGGCTGGTACCGGAGGGCTTGGTACGACTGCTATAGGCTCAGGAAACGCTTTAGCATGGGAATCACGTGGAGGCGGTTCTTCTGCTGCTGGCTTCTTTGGTCAAAGCATTGCATTAGGTCCACAAGTTGGTGATGAAGTCAAAGTTAGTTTTGACTTCCGTATGTGGCGTGATGCTCCCAATACAAATAGTGGATCTGATTCCAACAACCAAGCTTTCTTTGGTGAACTTCGTTTTGGGCTCTTTCAAGATACGGACAACCAAATAGGTATGACAAATCCGTTTGCCGGTCGACAGGTGGATGAGTTTGGTGACCCACTTACCAATCAACTTACAGAATTCAAGCCAGCAATCTCGGCTCAACAAGAACGTATCAATGAAGGATCAATGACCGGACAACATGGAACAGGCGATGACATTGGTACCAATGGCGATGCTGGT
>CAYGQU010000022.1:0-14207 GCA_964352045.1 uncultured Planctomycetaceae bacterium | reverse complement strand
GGTGAACTACGCTGGTCACAGCCCATGGAAAACGGCTTATTGCTTTCAAGTACTGCTGCGTTACAAAATCGAGTCGATCCTGAGAAAGAACTGGATTCGCAAGTAATCGTTATCGAAAGCAAAAGTCTTGCCGCCGTAAAGTTGTCCGATGGCTCCAAGCTTTGGAGAATTTACTTTTCGGCAGGTGAACGTCCTGCAGGTGACGGGGTTTTGCTTGGCGAGGAGTATCTCTTGCCACTTGATTCCGGTCGTCTAGCGCGTGTCTCAATGCTTGCTGATACTTTGCAACGTCTATCGTATCTTCAGCTAGGGCTTAATCCGCTTGAGCAACGACCCAAGCCAGGGAATCTCTTAGCTCATCAGGGAGCTTTGTTTGTACGATCTTCACTTGCCATCGAGCGATACGAACAACCAAACACTAAAAATGAGAAGGTGGTCCAAGCAGAATCACTGCTCACAGCGGGGGAGTCTATCCAGGCGTACGACGCCTTCAATCAGCTAATAGGCAAAAAACCTGATCAATTAGAACTTATCAATCGCCGCGATGCCTCTGCTTTGCTTGGCGAACGAGCAGAGAAAGTGACCAATAATCTCCCCCTTTCCAACCAGCTTGTCTCAGAGCAACGGATCGAACCACTACTTTATCGTTTCCATTCGTGTGTACGTCAAAATAATAAAACAGAAGCAAAATCAATTGGCGCTGACATCTTAGTTCGACCTGAGTGCAAAACGCACTACGTTGCACTTAGTAACACATGCGAAGTTCTTGTTGAACGCTGGATTCAATCAGAACTTGCTAACTTAGAACAGATGCCTCGTGCTATTGATTTATCAGAAAATAAGCGATTCACCGAATCGGTCGATAACAATAAGCAAATAAATCGCAGCGATTGGGCAACCAATCAGGTAAGCACGTCCGTTACGATTAGTAAGTCGGAGAATAAACAAAAACAAAGAACGAATTTTAGTCGAAGAAACATACGCAATGTGAATAGCATTCCCCAGCGGTTAGGCGTGCGGGGTGTGGGTTCCGAGATTTCTAGGTGGGAAGTTTACAATAACGGTGGTGAAAGTCCCGAGCTGGTGGGCCGAAATAACTTTGGCGAGATCGCTTTCGCTACGCAGTTGCCTAGCGCTGTCGAGGGGCCGCTATTGGCCTCGGTCGTTGGAGAATCGGCATCTTGCTGTTGGGGTAATCAGGTGCTTATTCAACTAAGCGATTCTATTGTCGCATTTGATTTGAGTAATCATCAAGAGTCAGATCGTGTGCTGTGGAATTCACTGACGCTGGAAGAAGAATCGCTCGAAGCATTGCCCCTCTACGAGGTCGTTCCCAACTCTGTCAAGCTAGCGAATCGAGGGTTGCTTAATCACTCGGATCAGGGTGACAAACTATATCACACCGATGCCTGGGGGGCAGTCGTACGACGTCAAGGCAAGATCGCTACTGTCGATCCCAAAACGGGTAAAATTATATGGTCTGTTAACGATTGGCATTCGTACGATCGGGTTTTCTCTTTGGAAGACCGAATCTACTTTGGTCGTACGAGTTCACGCGAAGGAATTATTCTTTCAAAGGAAGATGGAAGCACACTTGGGAACTGGCATGTCCCCAACGGAGATTGGCGAAACTATTGTTCCGGGCGACTTTTCCTAACCACGCGTGGAGAAGCTCAGCTTTATGATATTACTCAAGAGAGCGAAACACCTATCTGGCAATCGTCTCTAAAAGAAAAACAATACGTGATTGTCGATGAAGCGATTTTGTTAATCGACCGCGTTGGACATCTAGTTTGTGTTGATATGATAACTGGTAAGATTCGCTTCGAGACCAATCTCAAGCTGCCCAATTCTAGGCTTCCTTTTCTGCAAGCGAAACTCGTTGGAAAAAATCTTATCGTTGGATTGAGTGAGCAATCAACAAGTGGACATCGTCAGCTTGGTTTTACACCAGTAGGTGAGCGCCCCTTAATTACCGGATTACTCTACAACCTTGACCTTATGACAGGTAATTTGAATTGGCCTCATGCGATTGAAATCGAAGGAGTTGGTTTATTAGATGACGATTCTGTCGATTCGCAGCTGCTTTTTTTCAGCGGGCGTGAACAAAATATGCAGTCGAATAGTGGAATCAGTTGGAACCGTCTGTTGGTAGTTGATCTGCTATCGGGTAGGTCGCTTTATCGCAATGACCGATTGCCAGCAGCCAGGCAGGGGCACATAGATTTTCAGGTGCTGAAAGAGTATGCCACGAAGGAACGGTCAAAAGCTTCACCGGCAGACCAAACTGACGCAGATACACAACCTGAGCAGGTCTTGGTGCAGCTAGGTACTGCACAGGTTCGCTTGGAATTAACCTCCGAGCCAAGCCCGCCGAGCCCCCCTGCTTTAGCTTACATCGAACGACCTCGTAAAAAGGGCGTTAATTTCAACGAAGTGGGTCAAGGACTTTCTCGGCTTTTTGAAGAAATTACCCAGCCTATCGAGAATCCTGATAAGTAAAGACTAAGGATTGCACTTTGCTACGCGATTAGAATTGGCTCGTGTATACTTTATCTAGATGAAGCGTAGTGACATTCGCTTGCTTCTTGTATTTTGATCCCGATTGTGAGGAGCTTGTTTTGCAAGGTACGCAGATTAGACATATGCGAGCAACCCACTTTGCAGCTGATTGTTTTTCTGACTTACGAGACTTTTTGCTTGGTTTTTCTTTATTATTAGGCTGCTTGCTCGGCGTCTCGTGTCATGCCGCTACGATCGAACTAGAGATCGAACGGGTAACAAAAGGTGGCCTGCGTTGGCTTGCTGCAAATCAAACAGCACTTGGTTCGTGGGATGCCGAAAGTCGGTATCCGACTGCCATGACTGCCCTCGCCGGGATGGCCATCTTGGCCGAAGGTTCAACACCCAATGGCGGTGAGTACGCACCTCAGCTTCGGCTAGCGATCGACTATCTTGTCCGACAGGCCCGACCCAACGGTTTGATCGGTGATCCGCTGCGTGATGACCGTTACACTTACGGCCATGGGTTTAGTATGCTCTTCTTATCTCAGGTGCTTGGTGAAGAAGAAGACCAACAACGACGTGAGGAGTTGATACGAATTCTCACCGCTGCGGTGCAATTCACGGGCAAGGCGCAGACAGCTGCCGGGGGATGGGGGTACGTTAGCGCCAAAGATGGTAATGGTTTTGATGAAGGTTCAACTACCATTACCCAAGTGCAAGGTCTCAGGGGTTGTCGCAATGCGGGTATCCCGGTTCCTAAAACGATTATCGACCGAGCAATTAAATACATTCATTCCTGTACCATGCGAGATGGTGCTGTTCAGTACAGCTCGAAGGGAGGAGGTGGAAGGCCTGCGATCACTGCTGCTGCGGTTGCGTGTCTCTACAATGCGGGCGAGTACGATGATAATTACGTACCCCGCATGCGCAAGTACTGCGAAGCCCGGCTAACGAATGAGCAGTCATCCAACTTTGGACATTGGCATTATGCTCATTATTACTACTCACAGGTACAGTATCGTGAAGGCGAAAAGGTGTGGAACGATTATCGCCGTGGAGTTTTCGAAAAAATTATTTCCGAAGCCTTGCCGGTAGATACTCGTCTAGGTAAAGCGGTCTACTGGCCCCAGGGTTACATTGGGGCCGTCTATACGACCTCGCTAAATCTCACCATACTGCAACTCGACAACTCCTTTCTACCAATTTACCAGCGGTAGCCAATTTATCAGTAGCGGGTAGTTGGTATTGAGCTAATTTTACACATTCAATTCTACACGCTGATTTTTTTCGATTCTTCCCCCTTAAATAATCTGTTGGCAAGGAATTTACTCGTGGCAAATGAAGCTTCGGAACCGACGATTGATACTCAGCTAATTGAACGCCTGCAGCAGGCTGCCAATCGAGTAAAAGAACAACTTGCCAGAGTTATTGTTGGGCAAGAGGGGGTTATTGATCTTTTGCTTATCACTCTCTTTTGCCGTGGGCATTGTCTGCTCGAAGGCCCTCCTGGTTTGGCAAAAACGTTGCTGGTTGGTACGCTCGCCAAGACTTTGGGTCTTGGTTATCGACGTATCCAATTCACTCCCGATCTCATGCCAGCTGATATAACTGGCACCGAGATTATTGAAGAAGATCGTTCGACAGGTCGCCGCGAGCTACGATTCCTGGCGGGCCCGATTTTTACCAACATCGTGCTGGCCGATGAAATCAATCGGACTCCACCAAAAACACAAGCCGCTTTGCTAGAGGCAATGCAAGAAAGGCAAGTAACCGTCAGTGGCGAGCGTCGCAAGCTCGAAGATCCTTTTCTAGTGTTAGCGACGCAAAATCCCATTGAACACGAGGGAACCTATCCTCTTCCCGAGGCGCAGCAAGATCGTTTTATGTTCAAAGCGATGGTGCGTTATCCCTCCTTTGATGAAGAAGTGGAAGTTGCGAAACGGACAACCAAATCTTCTTCCGATGATGCCGAAGCGGTGCTATCGGCTGAGGAGACAATTGAACTACAGCATTTGATTCGTTCCATGCCCGTGAGTGATGCCCTGGTGCGCTACGCTGTTGCATTGGTCCGTGGTACACGCGTCGGTGAAGTTGAAGCCTTACCCGCTGCTGCCGACAAGCTTTCGTGGGGAGCAGGTCCACGGGCGGTGCAATTCCTGATTCTAGGGGCAAAAGCCCGTGCCTTAATGAATGGTAGGCCCTATGTCGCACTGGAGGATATGCAAATCTTAGCCAAGCCAATTCTTCGGCATCGTCTCGTGCTGAATTTCCAAGCAGAAAGTGAAGGTCTCACGCCAGACGACGTGATTGAAATTTTGCTCGAGGCAACCCCCACAAGAGATGAAGATCTCACAAACGACCCACGCTTTCGCGACTTAATCAATGCATAAGCTGACGACTCGCTGACGCCACCCCACCCCAAATAATTCTGTGTCAATTCAACCAATCCATGACGCGCTAAACGATACCCTGAGCCAAGTTGGTCGGCTTGAGATTCGCGCTCGTCGTGTTGTCGATGGTTTTTTAAGTGGACGGCATAAAAGCCCCTATCGGGGTCGATCGCTCGATTTCCGTGAACACCGCCAATATGCCCATGGCGATGATTTACGTGATGTTGATTGGAAAGTATGGGGCCGACAAGATCGGTTGTATGTCAAACAATTTGAAGCGGAAACCAATCTACGCGCAACGCTCTTGGTCGATGTTTCGGCAAGCATGTCATACTCCCCGCCAAAATTACAGAACCGTAAATCACGGCCAGGTCAATCAAGGCTTAGCAAGCATCAATTCGCCACGACCGCTGCTTGTGCGATCAGCTATTTGTTAACAAGACAACACGATTCGGTCGGCTGTTTGACGTTTGCCAACAAGATCGTCAATCGAGTACCACCTCGCAATTCGAGAACCCAACTCAATAATATTGCCGAGGCTTTGGCCTTGCCCCCCATGGGAGCCAAAACCGATCTTGAGCAAGTCTTGCTTCGCACTGCTTCGAGACTCAAAGGGCGTGGCTTGTTGGTTTTAATATCGGATTTACTTGCTCCGCCTGAGCAACTTAGCCGAGGTTTGGCTGCCCTGCGATCGCGCGGTACCGATCTATTGGTATTGCATATAATGGACGACGATGAACTCGACTTTCCGTTTGAAGGGCCTAGTTGCTTTGTGGGATTGGAAACATCGGATGAACTAAACGTTAATCCAAGGGCTTTACGCCTCGATTACCTGGATGCACTTGAACGCCATCTCGACGCAGTTCGATCGGCATGTGCTACCCAACAAGCTGATTATCGACTCATTCGCACAAGTGATCCCTTGGAGAGTGCCCTTGTTGCTCTGCTCGGAAATCGCGCTTAAGTTCCTCGAATCACAAAAACTAACGAAGTAAAATTTGTTTTAACTCACGAGCATTTCTCCAGCGGTATGTCGTTCTCTTATCCTAGTATCGCTTTGCTCGGCATTGGCCTCGCTTTGTTGCCAATGATGGTACACCTCATTAGTCGACGGCGTCGTCAACGAGTGGAATGGGCGGCCATGGATTTCCTGCTTGAAAGCAATAAAAAAAACCATAATCGTTCACGGATCGAAGAATGGCTCCTCTTGCTCTTGCGTATCTTAGCCGTCGCCTTGGCAGGAATCATGGCAGCAGTACCACAACTACCTGATACTTTGAGCGAGTGGTTCGAAGGAACCCCGGCTGTGCATCTTGTTGTCTTGGACGATAGCTATTCCATGACTAAAGTTGGCGAATCGGAGACCCCCTGGCGATTAGCCAATGAGGCAATCGAACGACTTCTCAAGCGAAGTCAAAATTCCGGTTCGCCCTTACAGCTGGTGCGTTACAGCGATCCGACTACCAGCCGCAAACCTGGTCTTATCAATGATCCAACGAATGACTCGATTAGCTTTGACACAAAGCAGCTAAAATGCATGGAGCTAGCCACTGAACCAGCTGCTGCGTTATTACAAGTTCAACAGCTTATCGAGAAGCAAGGACTCGCTGAATCTCGTTGCTTTTTGACAATACTATCTGATTTTCAGCGAAACACCCACGCAAATAACGAAGCATTCGTCAGTGCGATAGAATCGATTGCTGATAAAGTCGATGGTATCGTTTTAGCACCGTGTGCAAACGCTGCGGATGCAACGATTAACTTAACACTATCCGATTTAACGATCGAACCCGGACCTCGTGCGGTTGGGGTCGAGGCAGTCGGCCAAGTGAGAGTCTCGTCGTACAACCAATCGACCGTGGCAAAGACAGCGGTAGATATTTTTCAGGAACAACGCTTGCTTACCTCGGTTGAAGTCGGCCCATTTGCTCCTTTTGAAACACTTGAAGTGACGTTTCCGATGTTGATCGCTCAGTCGGGACCAAAAGTCATTGAGGCCAAATTACCCGGTGATTCCTTAGCTGCTGATAACGAGCGGCGAATGGTACTCGATTTACCAAAAACTCGCAGCGTATTGCTCGTCGAGGGGGACAAACAGGAGAGTGAATCGACCGCCTTTGCAGCCGCCTTCGCGCCACAAGCCTCTTTGCAAACAGGTTGGCAGACCCGTGTTGTGAAATCCAAAAACCTTGATTCCTTGGGCGATCTTTCCGCTACCGCAGTTATCTGTTTGCTTGATGTGCCCCCGCTAGGAAGCCAAGCGATTCGTGAACTTGGAACTTATGTACAGCAGGGTGGGGGAGTCTTGAATGTTCTCGGTCCGCAGACCGATCGAGCGTTCTATAACAATCTCACAGCGGAAGCTACGAATTCATCAACCAATTTTACTCTCCTTCCAATGCGTCTTGATTTGCCAACTCAAGCACCTTGGTCGGAGCCAGGCGAAACCATGATACGCGTAGAGAAACATCCCGCGTTACGGATTCTTAGGGGGCAAAGAAATGGTTTTCTACCTTTAATCCGCATAGGGATGTTTCAGGCATGTGAACCAATTGAAATTAAATCTAATGAAGTTCTGCCACCAAACGAAATGCGGGTTCTTATCGAACTGAAGAATGGAGATCCACTATTGGTTGAGCATCGTGTTGGTAAGGGGCGCATCATGACACTCTTCACCACGGCAACTCCACAACAAGAATCGCTAGCTTGGTCCAACTTGGCAACGCTGCCAATTTTTCCGGTTATAGTTAACGAAATCGGGGGATGGTTAGCACAAGCCAATTCGGCTCCCTTCATCGTGACTGCGGGTAGCATAGCCTTACCCGATCCGAGTGTTAAAACTTGGAAGCTAGCGCGTCGCGCTGACACTAGCCAGTGGGAAACTCTTCGTGACGAGACCGACACGACTGCCAAGCCGATTCTCGAATCAGACGTCTATCGAGTTACTTCGACGAACGCTGCCGGTGAGTCGAGCCAACGTGCACACTATTTTTCAGTGAATCCAGATCCTGTCGAAGGTGATTTAGCAAAACTATCTAAAAGCGAGCTTTCGCGAATATTCGGTAGCATGGCAACGATTGTTTCGGCTGAATCGCTGTTTCTCGATTCCGACAATGAACGCTCTTGGCGACCTATGCACTTGGCAGCCATGCTACTGCTTGGGCTCTTGATATTCGAAAGATTCTTGGCGACGAGGTGTAGTCATATTCAAGCGGTTCCCCCTCTTACTCGGGGTGTCGCAAGATGATATTGCCCTGTGCACTCTGCTTAGTAACCGAGCTCTTGGCAATCGCGCCTCGCTATGAAGCGACCGGATGGCAAGCTTTATTCGTTGAACCAACTTGGTTCGTTACCCTAATAGTAATGGCTATCGTTACTGTTGTTGTTACAGTCTTCTCAGCTTGGCGAGAACAAAATGCTTTACCTAAAGGGCGATGGAAATGGCTGGCGATACTGCGACTCCTAGCGATTGTTGCTATCGGTTACTTGCTAGCCGGATGGGAACGCCGACCCGTGACCGAACAAATTGAATCGTCTCGGGTTGTACTGTTAGTTGACAGTAGCACCAGCATGGGGCTGGAAGCAAATGCTGACTCGAGAGTGAATGCCGGTGCCGATGGGGAGCGATTCAAAGACGCAACGAGCAGATCAGATGTTGCTGTAGAACTCTTACCTCAACTTGAAAGTCGTTTTGCCGAAACGCATGAGGTTGTCGAAGCACGGTTTGGAACGACCGTGATCTACCGTCAGGAAAAGAACCCTCGATTAAAAAGCAATTCTGATTTTGATCATTCACGCTCTAGTTTTTATTCACCACGAGATGGGGAAACACGCCTCGGTGAAGCGCTCGAATCAATCTTAAATGATTATCAAAGTTTACCTTTAGCAGCGGTAGTGGTCTTAACGGATGGTCGATCTACCGGAGGGATTTCACCCCAGCGTATAGCAGATCAATATGCTGAAAGGGGTGTGTTGCTCCACACCGTAGGTCTCGGACCACTTGTTGAGCCAAAGCAGGTTTTCCTTCGTGGCTTGTCGGTACCAAGTCGTGTTTACTCAGGCGATCCGTTTGAAGCGACCGTCAGGCTCGCCGCTCAGGGTAACTTCGCAGGGGAAGTTACCGTCGAGCTTCTGCTACTTAAAGAATCGAATCAAGAATCGGCTTTACCCAATAACGGTCTTACGAAAGATATTTCTTCCGTAAATAATCAGCTAAACCGAGGCGAGGTGATTCATAGCGAAGAGATAACTTTTACAAAAGTGAACCCGATCGTAGTGAAGCGATTTGAATTGGAATCCCCGCCGCCGGGCCGGTACCGATTGATCGCCCGACTGATCGCCTTGGGGCAATCAACGAAAGTTGCAGCAAGCTTCGAGTCGGTGGATCAAAAGACCTCGGTATTGCTTTTAGCGACTGGCCCTTTGCGAGATTATCGTATCCTGAGAGAACAACTTTTACGCGAAAATTCGTTTAGCGTCGATGCCTACTTGCAGTCGGCCAGTCCGGGCATAACACAAGATGTTCGTACGATACTCGATAGCTTTCCAGATGAAATGGATCAGCTAGATAAGTATGATGTGGTGGTAGCATACGATGTCGACTGGGAAGAAATCGGAGAAGCTTCGCAAAAGTTTATTCAGCAATGGGTACTTAAAAAAGGGGGAGGATTACTTGTTGTAAAAGGAGCTTCATTTGCAGATCAGCTCGTCGAACAAACGCTTGATTCCCCTTTAGGTAGTCTTCTGCCTATCCGTTTTCTGGAGGATCCTTTAACGCTGGCCATCGAATCCCAATCAAGAGTCGCCGCAATCCCAATTCAATTGACCGAAGCGGGAGAGCAAGCAGATTTCATGCAACTTGATTCTAGGGATCAGTCCTCACTTGAAGCTTGGCAACAGATCGAGGGATTTTACAATCGACCGCTTGATACAGAACTCAAGATCGGAGCAACCTCTTATGCTTTTCTAGGCGAATCCTCCGTTCCCGATTCCGAAAGCCAACCCATTTTGGTCGATCAATATTATGGAGCAGGTCGCGTTGCCTATTTAGCGACCGCCGAAATTTGGCGTTTGCGTCGCGTCAATACGAATTGGTTTACCGCTTTTTACACAAGGCTTTTAAGGCATCTTGCCCGAGGTCGAGTACAAGGATCGGCAGCAGCAGGATCACTTTTCTTTGATCGCGATCAATATCAGGTCGGCCAAACGATGTCGGCTCGCTTAAACCGTCTTGTGAATTCTTCCTTCTCTCAAGACGAGCCACCGATCGTTGCAAAATGGTTTCTACCATCGGGTAAGGCAATTGCAACCCCGATGCAGCCTGTCGAGGGTCAAACAAACAGTTATCGCGGAGCACTGCCAATTCTAGAGCCGGGGGTTCACCGTATTCAGGTCCAGCTTCCCTTGTTTGAGACCCCGCTGGCTGCTTCGGCAACAGCGATTCTCCCCCCGCTTGAAATTGCTAGAACAACTCGTAACGAAACTTTGCTCAAAAAAATTTCGGAAGCGACGTCCGCCATTTATTGTGCCACAACTGACGAAGCTTTGAAACTGAGTAAGCAGACCCCCTCGCAATCGGAAGTACGATTATTGCTCGGAGAAGTCGATAAAGAGTACAGTTCGCGGGTGGCTGGCAATACGTTATGGATTGTCGCCTTACTATTAAGCCTCGAATGGTTGCTAAGACGCTTGTGGCGATTGGCCTAATTCCAACTTATTTATATGCCTGATCAACTCGACAACACAATTGCTGAAATGCGGCTCGCTTTGGCCGAAGCGATTCGTGCGCGGATCGGCTGGCAAGTTGCCGCCATGAGTGGGTTACTGGTTTGGTTAGGATTGTTGCTTGATCGCTGGATTCAGCCGACGCCACACGAACGTATGCTCGCGATGGTGGGAATTCTTGTCGCTGGGATTTTGTGGTGGTTTTCTCGTTGCTTGCCGATGATAATTTTTCGGCCTAATCAGCAACAGTTAGTGGGAGTCCTTGCAAAAGCCCGCCCTGAACTTGCCGACAGTCTCTTAGCCGCGATGCAAGTTTCTGAAAACCATACAACAACATCCAATAAGCAGACACTCCTTCTATACGAAGCAAATCGGCAAGGAGTTAATCAAGCTCTCAGCAATTTTGAGGTAGGTTCAGCGTTTAAAAATCCGAAGGGGAGTCGGATTGCGAGGTTCGCCATGATAGCTTGGACCTCGGCACTTCTTTTTGGGTTGATTTTTCCGAGCCAAGCGAGCCTGTATCTCAAAAGGCTTGCCTTATCAGAAGAACCATGGCCACACGCTATTCGCTTAATTCCCGAAGGCTTTAGTTACGAAGGGAATAACGATGTTTGGACCAAACATGTTGCGCGCGGTACTCCTGTGGAACTTGTGGTTTGGGCTGATCTGCTGCAAGAGGTATCACCTCCGGAAACAATACGCGTAAAATCGTTACGGTTCTTTGATCGGAAGATAGCCGATAGCATGCTTCGCGTTGGTAAGCCAAGAAATCGACCGCAGAAAGATACCGAACAGATTCGAGAACAATTATCTCGGTCGATCGAGTCGCAACGATATCGTTTGCGTTTGGAAGAACTATCTCAAAGCCTTACCTTACGCCTTCGTGGAGGCGATGATCAAATCATCATCAACCTGATTGCCAGCGATCGTCCGGCCATCTTAGAGGCGAGCCTAGTCGTTACGCCTCCAAGCTATCTTGGTCAAACTAGTGAAGAATTCAGTGTTGCTCAACTCCGTCCTTTGCCCGAGGGGGCAACATTCGAGCTGCAAGCCACAGCAAGTAAACAACTCTCATCCGTTGCATTTAATTGGCAAACAAATGATGATGAATCATTGCTGCTGACTGGTGGATTGAAGGATAGGATGACTCATTCCACTGAAATACGTTTGGAATCGCCTCCGTTAAAAACTAATGGAACGCTTTCACTTGAGCTTAAAGATTCGCATCAAATAGAAAGCTTGCAGTCGTATGATTTACCGATCGAGGTTTTGGCTGATGAACCACCCGTTGTTTCGATCCGACTGAAGGGGATTGGCAAGTTAATTACGACCAAGGCTTTGATACCGACTGTAATTTCTGCTAAGGATGATTACGGACTCGTCGAGGTATTCCTGGTAACTGAAAAAAACAACGAGCAGAACCTCGATCGAAGAAAACTTGGTTTTGATAAAATGGCTGCAAAATCTTTTACCATTACCGAGCCAATTGACTTAGAACTCCTAGCTTATGAACCTAGAGAAGGAGATGCGATAGTCCTTGCCGTCGGAGATCAACTTCGATGTTATGCATTGGCTTATGATGCTTACGACTTGGCCGACCGACCCCCTACACGTGGCGAACCCCATTTGTTGCTCGTTGTTAGTCCGGAAGAGCTTCTCAATCATTTAAGCGAACGCGAACGCGAGTTGCGTAAAACACTTGAAGGGATACTCGCTGACGCTCGACGACTTGCTTACTCTCTAGAGCGAAGTGTCCAAGAGACAGAGCGAGCCAGTGGTGTGGGCGAATGGTTGCTCGAAGCCAATAAACTAGATCGTGACTTGCAAGGCATCGTTTCACGAACGCAAGACATAAAATTAGAAGTTATTAACAATCGGCTCGCAAAACCTGCTCTAGTTGATCGTCTAGCCGACAGTGTAATTTCTCCCTTGCAAGAGCTATTGCAAGAAGATCTCTCGACGATCACGGCACAACTTGATCGTGCGTTGCATACGGCTGAACCAGCCCTAGATTTAGAAAATTTGACTTCCCGAGCCCAACATGCTGTTCGAGTGATCGGAATGGTTATCGAAGCAATGCAATCGAATGAGTCGTATAATGAAGTCGTTGCGACTTTGCGACGTATCCTACGTGAACAAAAGCAACTCAATAAGCAAACGGAAAACGAACAACGTGAAGAAGTTCGGCAACTACTGCTTGACTAAAATCTAGCTCATTCCAAAATACCGACTATCCTATTTGCTCTCAAGCCGATGCCCCTACCTATGATTAAATCTTGGTTTCTTTTGCCAGCGATCATCTTGGTTGGGTGGTTTATTGTCTTGAGCACAATCAACGCAAAAGAATTATCAGAAGATCAGTTTGAAATTGCCAATCAATTCAAACGCCTTGAGACGCTTGCCCTTCGAATCGCTGACCAAGCCGAAGCAGACGAACCTGAGCGGGCTAATCAAATTCGGTTAACGATTCGTAGGGCACAAGCACTGGGTATCGAGCAACGATTCAAGGAGATCGTTGCTTTGCTAGAAGATAACAACCTGACGCGGGCGAATTCCGATCAACGAGCCTTGGCTGATCAGCTAGAAGAACTTTATCAATTGATCTTGGCCGATCCTCGTGAATCGCAACTCGAAAAACAACAAAAAGCTTGGGAGCAAGTCGAAAAAGAGATTCGACGTCTCATCCGTGCTCAACGTTCGTTGCGTTCACGGACGGAACAATCACCCGTTGAAAAATCGGCAAATGAGCAACAACAATTGGCAGAACAAACCGAAGATCTACGAGTGCAAGACCCGCTCAAGGGATCTCGTCTAAAGCTAAGCCCACCGAACACGGCCCCCGAAGAGAGGGAATCCGATAAACGAGAGCCCAGTCAAGGAGAGCCCAGTCAAGGAGAGCCCAGTCAAGGAGGACAGAGCGAGCCACGTCAGCCTGATGAATCGCCATCACCAGCAAAATCAAATACTGCCCAGCGAGTAACTGATCAACTCGAACGGGCTGAGCGGGCAATGCAACAGGCCGAAAACCAATTAAAAAATAAAAACAAGAAATCAGCAACTAAAAAACAACTCGAAGCACAGCACGAGTTAGAGTCGGCGCAACGTGAAGCCGAAGAGATGCTTCGACAACTTCGCGAAGAAGAAAAACAACGCAAGCTTGCGAGCCTGGCCGATCGACTTCGGGGCATGAAGAAAAGTGAAGCATCGTTACTCAAATCAACCACGGCACTCGACTCGAAGAAAGCTAATAGGTCAGTGCGTGCGCAAACTATCGAGGCATCAAAGTTAGCGCAAAGACAAGCTGCCATAGCAACAACAGCGCGTCGTGCTTTACAGCTAATCGAAGAGGATGGAAAATCGTTAGCTTTTGCTGAGGCAATGCGGCAGGCTTATACCGATATGCAATTGGTTGATGAACGTCTTCGGGAAACTAAAACCAACCAACTGACCCAACAGATTGAAGAAGGGGTTATCGACTCACTCGGCGAAATGTTACTTGCCGTGGAAGAGACGCTCGAAAAGATGCAACAGCAAAATCAAAGTAAGCCGGCAGGTCAGCCTTCGGCTGGCGAAGCAGGCCTCGTCGCC
>CAYGQU010000021.1:6070-14651 GCA_964352045.1 uncultured Planctomycetaceae bacterium | reverse complement strand
CATAACAACCACCCCCACCGCAATAACATTCGCCCCCACCGTAGCCCATGGGGCCACAACCGCCAGGCCCACATTGATCGGCACAGTAGCTAGCTGGATTGACGACATCTTCGCCGTAGGCGTTCATGTAACCACCTGCCATCGAGTACGGAGGTGCCTGCTGTGGCATTCCCTGGCCATACTGAGGTTGACCATACATGGCTTGTTGGGCCTGCATCATTTGGCCCTGCATCATAGGCTGACCTTGTGGCAGGGGCTGACCCGCCACGAGTGGTGGATAAGCTAGTCCTTGTTGGGCCTGTACGTTACTCGCCGAGGCCAATAACAATGCCAAAGTTGCCAACAAGCCTACTCGTACCGATGTACGGATCATCATCACATTTCCCCCCGGAATCGCTATCGAATCGCTCGTAGCGTGAGTTCTTTCGCCTCGCCAATGGAGACGGTTGTGTATTTGCCAAGAACGACCCAACCCCTATGACCAAAACCCATACCCCCCACAAGAGGGTGCAATTCGGGCCACATAAGTAGTTCGTTCGTGAATCTCTATCGGAGCCTCACGACCGGAGGAATCAGTCCTTTCGTCACAGACGTCAAAGTTTTCCATGATTGGCTTGCTAAAACCCCTCTGCAGGGTGGCGGTGTCTTAAATCCTTATTCCACAGAAGTTTGACGTCTACCGGCTGCCCAATTAGTATGAATTGCTGTCAAATATGGGGGATTAGAGAAACCACGGGGAGTTGACTACTGCGAACTCAACTTGGCATGTGCTCAATTGGGCTTTGTCGAGCGAAGGTTCGTTAGCTACGGCTCCGTTAAAAAAGTCACTTTTACAGGAATAATCCTCACGAACTTTAGCGATTACCATGTCGTGCCATTGCGCTTCGGTGTCTAGCCAATTAGAGATGCGCCTAAGCGACTAATTAAAACCAACCGATTGCTTGCTGTTTCTTTGAATTCAGCTCCTAATCAAAGCTTACCAATAGATACGCCTTACCTTGCTATCCAACTGAGTTAATCCCTTACTGAGATTCTTTACTGAGTTATTCCCGGGCTGCAAATAATTGCCTTAGCCATGGTTCGATCGAACGCTAGCTCCGTAACGTTTCGACGACAACAACCCACAACTTGATCCAGCCATCTGCCCTTGGGCAGGTCATCTGACAGGAACTTTGAAGTGCGCAACCAAAGCAAGAAGAATCCTTCCGCTAGCAGCCCCCTGGGCCGTTTCTTTAGCTCCTTCCAAGGTCGAAAGACCAGCGAACGATCCTTAGCAAAGGCACCCCGTCGTCGCGACATCGAGCGACTCGAAGAACGACAAATGCTGTCGGTCAACTACGCCGATGATCCCCTCTTTCAAGACCAGTGGCACCTACAAGCAACAGGCCAACAGGTTGAGCAACCCAATTCACCAACCTTCCTACAGTCCTTAGCAACGTTAGACATCAATATCCTCGGTGCTTGGGAACTTGGATACACCGGGTCAGGCGTGCAGGTTGCTGTTGTTGATGGTGGTTTTGATCTCGATCATCCTGACTTGAAGTTCATCACAACGATCACAGACACATCGGGCTCGGGGGATCCTAACCAAACAACTTTCTTTGATATTCTCGATCTCGATGACATCCCCGCGTTTATCGACACGACTGATTCCCATGGCACGTCGGTGGCAGGCATCATTGGGGCTTTGGATAATACAGTGGGTGGCGTTGGCGTTGCACCAGGTGTCGATCTCATTCCTATTCGTTTTGTACCAGGCTTTGGAGACGCTCCAACAGGTAACCCAACACCAGCACAAAGTGCCTACCTTGAGTTCTTACAATTCGCTGGTGTTCCATTACCAGGTGAAGATGGTACCGACTCGGCAAACGTAGTCGATGTCTACAATCGAAGCTACGGACCTAGTGACCAATCACGAGATGCTGTTGCCCTCAATGCTTTTCAACTTGAAGCACTAAAAGTCGCTGCGACGCTTGGGCGTGGAACTTGGATAGACCAAGATAATGATGGCGTCTATGAAGTTGAAGAAATTAACGCTCTTGGTTCGATCAATGTTGTCGCCGCAGGCAATGGAGCGGGGCCTGATGGCACCTTGGGCAATATTGGAATCTATGATTCGGCCCAATACGATAACTTAGTTAACTCAAGGTATACCATCGGAGTCGGTTCTGTCGATTTCGCTGGAAATTACATCAACCCCGAAACGGGCACACGTGGATCCTATGCCGAAACGGCAACAAGTGTGCTTCTAGTGGCACCCTCGCAAACTTTAGGAATTGGCGTTGGCCAAGACAGAAACCTAATCGGTGGTTTGACGACAACCGATATCGTAGGGGAAGATGGTAGTAACAGTTCTCCCGCATTCGGATTAGAACTCGACGGAGACTTTCTCCCCGACATCGACTACACCTCAACTTTTGGAGGA
The DNA here is from genome assembly GCA_964352045.1 of uncultured Planctomycetaceae bacterium. Classification (GTDB taxonomy): domain Bacteria; phylum Planctomycetota; class Planctomycetia; order Pirellulales; family Lacipirellulaceae; genus CAYGQU01. The sequence goes on along the minus strand of CAYGQU010000021.1, from coordinate 12,226 downwards.
ACCTCGGGGGCCGCGCCACAAGTATCGGGTGCAATTGCACTCATGCTCGAAGCGAATCCTAAGCTGAGCTATCGCGACGTCGAGCAAATTTTGCTGATGTCGGCAACGCAAATCGATCAGTTTGATGAAACGTGGGTCGTTAATGCTTACCAATACTTTGAGGATAGCTACGTTGCTCCTTCCTACATTTATCGTTCGGTCGACTCCGATCTCGATGGTACGGTTGACGTCGAAAACGCGGTAATACCCAGCTTCTTAGACGATATCTTAGATTTCTTCGCGTTGGATGAAGAAGGCATTGCACGCGAGCTACCTGTTGATAGTTCGATACCGTCGGTTTCGCCCATTGATATCACGCAAATCTCAGGACCGGGTACAACCAATATTGAATTACTTGATGCCCAGGGTAATCCAATTCCGGATACACCTGTTTTTGTTTATGGCGTCGATAGGCCAACGGTAACGAATGGGCCAGGAATTATTGATTTGTATTCACCCATCTCGGGACGCAACAAATACCAGTCAAGCACGACCACCTCAACCAATACGCCGGTACTTTCTAATAACGAACTCAATTTTGAAAATGGCTCAGGCTTTACGGTTAGTTGGGGATTTGGTGACCAGCTCGAAGAATACGGCTATGCTCACGGATCATTGAATACTGAGCTAGCTGTTCGCTTAGCATTAGCATGGGAAACTTATGATCTTTACTTGGATGATGAAATATCGATCTCGACAGGTGTGATTGGGGCAAGTGGAAGCACAATTCGTGTGCAACCCAATGCCTTGATCGATTTACCTGATACCGATGTTGTCTTCTCGATCCCTGGTGGTATTAGCACCGAAAATATTGATAACGCTTACTACTCCGAATTCTTCCGCTCGTTTGAATTTGAGAATATTCAAGACGCTAATGGAGATGACATCGGTAGCGTGATCACAGGTGCTCCTTGGTATAATCCCAATGGAGATCTCAATGACCTGACGAGTGATCGAGGGGAATCTCGTTTAGAAATCCCCATTGACACGAGTGTACTTACCGAGTTTTTGTCCGTAGAGTGGGTTGAATTTACCGCGCAAATCAGCTCCGGAGATATCGACCGACTCCGAATTAGTATTGTCTCTCCTGATGGGACACAATCGGAACTATCACCCTATCGTGACGATGTGGGAGTCGATGAGTTCTATCAATCTCCTCAGACCCAACAGAGTGGACAAACAGGGTCAAACGAAGTTCTCGATCAAATTATCGGTCGTGATCAAATCAGTGATTTTGGAACTTCAGCTTTTATTGATGGACAGGAAGATCCTCAAGTGGGTGGTGTTGGATTCGGCGACGAGGCTCCCATTGTTGCTGGTGAAACCTGGACATGGACTACCAACCGTCACTGGGGTGAACTCTTCAGTACGGATGCTCAAAACAATGACATCCCTGGTGCCGCCGTTGATGGGCAATGGTACATTGTTCTCGAAAACTGGGGCTCTGCTGCGGTTGAGATTGATACCCAGTACGAAGTTTCGTTCCACGGAGTCGAAGCTACTGGCAACCGAATTCAAGGTAAGATTGGCGTCGATGACAACGCCCAAGGTCGAGAAGACCAAGACAATGATGAACTCTTCAATTTTGATCGCTACATAACCTTTGGCGAGCTAGCTCTTGAAACAAATTCAGGATTCGTTGGCGATATTCAAGTTGTCTTGGATGATGCGACGGATTCAGTTCACTATGCCAATAATTACTACGAAACAGTCGATGAATCATCAGGAGACGTCTTCCGTTACGCCGTCGTTGATATGTTTGAATACACAGCTTTGGCTGAGATTCTTAAAGGGGCAGCTGGGGTCGATCTGCTTTTAGCCGACACCGCCTCGATGCTTACGGATGGCGCAACAACTGCGTATTCTACTTCGGAAGTCCAGGAGTGGTATGACGTCTACGGATCAAAACTCGGATTTAATCCTAACCCCGTCGATGAAGTTGATTCGGGGGGAAATCCTATCATCGACATTAATACGGGACAGTCGATCCTAAGCCAGCAAGATATCGAATTCTGGCGTGCTGAACTCATCCCGATCGTGATGGCTGATATAGCCGCTGCCGAAGCCTTTGAACCTCAACTCAACTACGATGCCGCGTCCGGAGCGGTTGAAGCGATTCCTCGCACCGATGCGGCAGGTAACATCTTTAGTTACCAAAACTTTGATTTCAACCAAGAGACTTTTGCTGACAACATCGTGGTGCAAGCTACCCAGTATGTCGTTAACTTTGATTCGGCTGGTAATGCACTCCCACGCTCAGCGACGGGTGTTATTGATTATTTTGTCACCGGTGCTGATGGAAACTACTGGTTTGACGTAGAAGCAAATCCCAAGCCACCTGAGGTCGCTGACTTTGCTACCCAAGCAGGCTATGACGCTGCCTACGAACAGTGGTTCGGTGACTTCGGTAAAGTCTATGAATACGAAATCTCTCTTGTTGGAGATTCAGCATTCCAAGATCGAATTATCGATAACGATTATTCATCGGAAGTCAACTTCCTGAAAAGAGCGTCTGGCTTCTCCTCTAACACGGGTAACTTCGGCGATGGAAGCATTGATTACCAATCAGGTAGCCTCAAATACAATGTTCCCATCTTTGCTTCTCCTGAATTGAACGATGGGCAAACCACTGTCTTAAAGGATGTCAACTTCCTACTCGAAGTGGACCCTGCCAAAACCAACGTCAATGTCACGGGATCGGTCTATCGTGACCAAGATGGCGATAACATTTTCGACAGTAGCGAAGCCGGTGCCGCCGGGTCGGTCGTCTATCATGATGCCAACGGTAGTGGCACGCTCGACATGGGCGAAGCTTCGGGCGTGGTCGATGCCGCTGGCAACTACGCTTTCACTGTAAGTGGTATTACCTCGCAACAGTCGATCACTCTAGCAGTGGATGCTTCGACTATTCCTGCTAATCTCGAGTTCCTCAATCCGTTGACCGGTAGTCAGTCAATCAATGTCACACCAGGCTTTGGTATCGACGTGGACTTCACGCTGCAGCTCGTTGGTGGTGAACCCGCTTTGGTTCAAGGAATTGTGTACGAAGATGTCAATCAAAATGCGACCTTTGATAACACCGAGTTTGGCCTAGGCCTCTCGAATCAAGTGACCGTCTACATCGACCTCGATAATGACGGAGTTTACGACATGGGGACCGAGCCAAGTGCGACGACTTTGTCCGATGGAACCTTCGCCATCGAAAGTACTACTCCTGGCAACTACAATGTTCGCGTTGACCTTAGCAATACCCCTTTGACGCTGTCGGCACCTGTTAACAATGCTTTCAACGTCGATGTTGTCGTGGGCCAAGCGATTTCAGACCTTGAATTCGGAATGTTCGATAGCCGAACACAAGACTTTGGCGACTTGCTTGGTTACCCAACGCTCCTTTCGCAGAATGGGGCTCGCCATGTGGTGATGCCAAACGTTTATCTTGGCTCACGTGTTGACATTGATGACGATGGCATGCCAACAGCCGACGCTCGGGGTGACGATAATACCAACCTCAGCGACGAAGATGGGGTGGTTATTCTTGGTGACATCGTTGCCAACGGCACGTTCGATCTTGAGATTACCGCCTTTGGTCAAGGAGCTTCGCTCAACGCTTGGATTGACTTCAACAACGATGGCGACTGGGACGATCTTGGCGAACAAATTTTCGTTGACGTTGGCCTCACCTTGGGACAAAAGAATACGCTTACCGTGACGGCTCCTGCCGATGTTAACCCGACGGCAACCGAACTTGCGGCTCGATTCCGCTGGGGACCTTTTGGCCTAAGTTACGATGGCCCTGCGAATTCAGGTGAAGTCGAAGATTACTATCTGCCCACCTCAACGCCCGTTAATATCAGCGGCAAAGTTCGCAACGACATTGATGGGGATGGGGTCTTCGAAGCGACCGATACGCCAGTTCCAAACGTTGTTGTTTATTATGACGCTAACCTTGACGGCATTCGACAAGCAAATGAATTGAGCAGCATTACCAACGCTGCGGGTGAGTATCAGATTGCTATAAACACCACCACGCCTTTGGCGGTAACCCTGCGTATCGACGAAGATAGCTTGCTCAACAACGAAGAGTTCATCGCCCCGATCGACGGAATCTTTAGCCAAGTGGTGAACCCGGGTATGCCGCGTACGGCGAACTTCCTAGTTGGTTTCCCCCAAGGGGTTCAAGGCAATGTCTTTGCTGACAACGATAACAACGGGGCAAAGGGAGCCGCCGAAACTGGTTTTGCTGGCATCAAGGTGAATCTGTTTGCTGACAACAATAACGATGGAACCTACGAAACGTTGGTTCGATCGGCTATTACGGACGCAGCTGGGGATTACAACTTGCCGGTGGCTGTAGCCAAGAAGTATCAAATTCGACTCGATTTTGCTGGGCTTGAATTCCATTCGCAGACAACGCCTGCGGGTGGTCAAGTCGTTACTATTGCTCCAGGCGTTGTTGGCACGGCAGCTGACTTTGGTGTTTACAACGCAGCAATTGATTTCACTGCCGACTACGGTGACTTGTTTGGTTTGAACTTCCCGACCACCGAGGCCAATAACGGGGCAAGCCATACGGTCGTAGCAGGCTATTACCTTGGTAGCTTGGTTGATGCCGATCCGGGTACGCTAACTTCCTCCGACGCGACGGCAGATGACAATAGCCTGAGCGATGACGAAGATGGCATTGTCCTGGTAAGCAACGTGATCGAAGCCAATTCGACGATCGAAATCGACGTCACGGCAACCGGTGCTGGCGGCATGATGAACGCTTGGATCGACTTCAACAACGATGGCGACTGGGACGATACTGGCGAACAAATCTTGGTTGACCGAGCTTTGACTTCTGGTGCCACGACACGGGTTGTGATCGACACAACCGGCATTGATGTGAGCACAACCGCGGCTGCTCTTGCTTCACGCTTCCGTTGGGGTAGTGCAGGAATCGGTTTCAGTGGTGCGGATTCACTAGGCGAAGTCGAAGATTACTACTTGCCCACCGCTCAACTTAATCCCTCGGGCGTAGTAGGTGATTACGACGGCAATGGGTTGGTTGAGGCGAATGACCGATTGGTTTGGGTTTCAAATTATGGCTCGACCACCAACCTCGATGCCGACGGCAACGACGATGGCAAGGTTGATGCCGCTGATTACACCGTTTGGCGAGACGCCTTCGAGGCATCCCAATCGTCCGCAGCCTTGGCATTCTCTTCCGCTTCGGAAGAAGGCCCTGCAATTGATGAGTATCTCTATGTCTCGCCAGCCAGCTATGTGACCGCAGCCGTTACCTCTTCGGTGAGTAGCACACAGGCAAGCGTTGAGATCCCTCAACTAGTGCAACATCCGATCGAAGAAGAGACGGTCGTTGAAACCGTTGAAATCGTAGCCTCGGTTAGCCAATCACTATCGCTCGAAGCTGCGGTACTTATCAGCAGCACGCAAGATGAATCCTTTGCTGTTGAATTAGCAGAAGATTCGGATGAATCGCTTACTGATGGCGTCATGGACGTCGCCTTGCTCGATTGGGATACGGCAACTTCGACCGGTGATTTGGACGATGAGCCCGAGTACTCGCTCCTTGATGAAGAGGACGAAGAAGCCTCGCAAGACGAAGTTCTTAGCGAAGCGTTCTCGACAATTTGAGCCGACGATAAATCGATTCGTTCTTACACAAAGGGTGGGCATCCGTTGGGGATGGCCACCCTTTTTTATGTGCTCGTAACCGATGCGATCGTTCTAAACGTTAACCTCGGATGAAGCAAAGATTACTGGCTCTTATTAGCCGATCTTGAAGAAGGACGTGCTATGCCTAGCGCAACCGTTATGTAAGCAGGGTTCAGTTCCGATTAGATAAACCGTAGTGCGCGTCATCGGCCCGCGACAAGAGACGAAGGTATCGACCCATGGATATGAATCGCAATCAGTTTTTCTTTTTAGCCATCTTCTTGGTTTTGCTGGGTATGCAATTCCGTGTGGTTAGCAGTTATGTGCTGACACAAGAAACGACACGATTCTTGGCGGAAAGAGCTCAAAGCGGCTTGGATCCTATGGCTCCAGCTCCCGCTCTTCCGGCCAATCTCCCGGCAAAAGTGATTTCGCCACCCGATTGGCTCGGTTGGTGCC
>CAYGQU010000021.1:0-6060 GCA_964352045.1 uncultured Planctomycetaceae bacterium | reverse complement strand
GTGCCTGATCTCGATCGGAGCCGTGTTGGTCTTCCACAGCATGGCAATGAAGAAGCCTGGCGGCTAAATCAGCGGGCAAAAAGACATTTTGCTATTTGATATGAGGATCGCTTGACAGTGCGGACAAGCCCGTTAGGATCGGCTGTTACCACAGCATGTGGTGTAGTAAAATGACATTGCCGAGACTCGATGAGAGTCGATCTGATTTGAACAGACCTTTTCGTAGAGATGGTCCCAACGAGCTAAAGCCATGAGCACTCCCCAAAGAATATCCGTTGCTGAATCAGGCAGCGTGACAGTCGTTACTTTTAATGACTCCAAAATCATTGACGAGCAAGAGATACAAGAACTCGGTCAAGAGCTTTATAATCTTGTAGAACAGGACGCCCGCAAGAAGATGGTGCTTAACTTTGCAAAAGTTGAGTTCATGTCAAGCGCGGCGCTTGGCAAGTTAATTGGCTTCGAAAAAAAGGCTCGCATCGCCAAGTCAAAGTTGATACTTACCAATATCCGCCCTGAGATTTACGAAGTCTTTGCGATCACTAAACTGACGAAGTTGTTTACCATCAAGGACGACGAGGCAGACGCCTTAGCCGTACTTTAGGTAGATAGTTCCTCTCGTTTTGCTTTTCTTAGAACGTTTCTTACATCTGATATGCTTAGAGTAAGTAACGACCACTTTTTTGGAGTTGGTTAGGTAATGGGCAGGTATCACAATTCCATTCATCTTATTTTTGAGAGATTTCGACCGTGAGCGGACAATGGTCCTGGACGGGCGATACGCATTTCCCAAGCCAATTGGGAGAGCACCTCCCGTTTCTTGAAGAGGTGCTTCAAAGGCTAGCAAAGCTAGGCTGGGACGGACGCGATTTATTTGGCGTGCAAATGACGCTCGAAGAAACTCTCACCAATGCAATTCGACACGGCAATGGTTCCGATGCAAATAAAATCGTCAAAGCAAGCTGCAAAATCAGCGAGCAAGATTTTTGGCTAACCGTTGAAGATGAAGGAACCGGGTACGATCCTGCTTGCGTTAAGGACTGTACGGCCGACGAAAATCTCGAAGCCCTGGGTGGCCGTGGAATGTTGCTCATCCATGCCTATATGAATAAGGTAGACTTAAACGAGCAAGGTAATCAAATTACCGTCTCGACGTATCGTGGCTATCACCCCGAAGTCGATGCTTGATTGCGATTAGTCGAGAGCATTCTTAGCAATTATTAAATTGCTTAACCTCGTATTGGATTCTACTGACCGATGCCCCACCTCGATGAATCCGTCCTCAAGCACTTACGACATGAGTTTATCTCCGTTCGTTCTGACCTAACGGTCGAAGGTGCCCTTGCCGAAGCGCGCTTAGCAACACCGAAAGCACGGTTCCTTTACTTCTATGTTATTGATGAAAAACGACGTTTGGTAGGCGTAGTTCCTACTCGCAAATTACTACTTAGTAAACCAACCGAATTGATTTCAGAAATCATGCAACCGAGGGTTATCAGTCTTCCTGACACAGCGACTCTTGTGGATGCTTGCGAATTCTTCTTGCTTCACCGCTATCTAGCACTGCCCGTCTTGGATTGTGAAAAAAGAATCGTCGGGATCGTTGATGTCGAGGTTTATGCTGAAGAAATGAGTGGCCTAGCTCAGCAGCAGCATGACGAAGAAAGTGAAGACTTTTTTCAGCTAATCGGAGTTCGACTAGCAGAAGTTCGTAAAGCAAGCATCGGCACAACTTTCGGTTATCGTTTCCCTTGGCTTATTTGTAACATGGTGGGGGGCTTCGCCGCGGCTTTTGTGGCGGGTTGGTTTCAAGGTGTCTTGGATCGTGCAATTGCACTCGCCCTTTTTATTCCCATCGTTTTAGCCTTAGCCGAAAGTGTAAGTATTCAAACTCTTACACTCACCTTGCAGGCCCAACATGGCAGAACCACTTATCGTTTCAAACAAGCTATCAAAGCGCTTCGGCACGAGCTGCCAATAGGTTTACTTCTTGGGATTGCTAGTGCCACTTGTGTGGCGGTCGTTGCGGGAATTTGGCTTGGCACCTTGGCAATCACGGTCTGTCTTCTACTAAGCGTCGCTATTTCGGTCACCCTGGCAGCACTCATTGGTGTGTTCGTACCGATTACCTTGCATACTTCCAAGCTCGATCCCAAAATTGCCGCGGGTCCACTTACGCTTACGTTGACCGATGTAACTGCTCTAACTATCTACCTTTCGATTGCGTCAGCCTTGCTATGACCCGTTGCCTAATTGGCAAAGGGTAATTGGGTAAAATTGAAAACGGGTCATCCCTGCGTACTAGCTAAGGGATCATACTTTCGGATTGATTCACGAAAGGCCTCAAGCACCCTGCTCTGAAAACGGTAGGGGTTCCATGCGATTGCGATCGTACGCATTGGAATGGGATTTGTCACATGACGATAGACGCGCCGCTTATCCTTATCAATCCGCTTCGCCATGTCGGGAATCATTGAAATGCCATGCCCCAAGGTAACAAGTTCCTGCACCGTTGCGAGTTGACTCGTTCTTTCAACGGCAACAGGTTGGAACGATTTTTTTCGACAGACCGAGATGACATTGCCGGTTAAACAATGCGCTTCGCCAAGTAATACGAACGGATAGTTTTCAACCTCGGCAAGTGAAATATCGGTCTTCTTTGCGAGTTCATGTCCCTTAGGCATGACCAAGAAGAGTTCTTCTTCAAACATTGCTTCCGTATCAAGATGTTTGGTTTCAATCGGAAGTGCGAGAATGGCAAGATCAAGCTCCCCTTGGTCGCATGCTTTTATTAGATCGACAGTCACGCCCTCAGTCACTTCCACAGAGACTTCGGGATAACTACGAGAAAAATCTCTTAACAACTTAGGCAGTAAATAGGGAGCAATGGTAGGAATGGCCCCAACTCGCAAGCGACCTGTACGACCATCGTCACGAATTTCTGATTTCGTATCGTCGATAATTCCTACAACATCCTGAGCACGGGCCACCAGCAGCTCACCCGCATCGGTTAGTGCCATACTTCGGGGGCGTCGCTCGAAGACGGGTTGCCCAAGCTCCTCTTCCAATTTTGCAATCGAACGACTCAGCGCCGGCTGAGAAAGTCCCAAATCGTTGGCCGCTTTCGAAAGATTCCCTCGACGGGCAACGGCGAGAAAGTAGCGAAGTTGAGATAATTCCATAGCAACCTCAGCAATACCTAATTTGCATAACAAAGACTCTTCGATTGTATGTTAGTTATGTAAGATTTCACAGCTGCATGCAAATATTAGATGACCATTCCTTGTAAAGTGTTTAATAATATGATTTTACGAAAAAAGCTGAGTTGAGACGAACTCAACCCAGCTTTCTATTTTATGTTAGCTGAAAATTCAATCAGCTTATTTCATCATCAGCACTTAAGCATTACGACGGCGACCAGCAACAGCTGCAAGTCCTGCAAGGCCTACTAGAGCAAGGCTGGTTGGCTCTGGTACTTCTGGTAGGGGAACAAGCGAATCGACCGTGATCGAAATGTTGTCGTAATACATGGTGTTAGTCGAGCCGATAATAGCTCCTGTGACTGCTTCAAGCTGAAGCGTAACACCACCCGAGACATCTGGGCCAAGATTTGTCGTCGTTGTGAAATTGGTCCAAACGTTTGGATCAGGATTAAGAGCAAGAGGACCACCACCCACAAATTCAGCTAATGAAACACCGCCACCATCAAGCTCAGAGAAGATTTGTGCGAAAGCCACAGCACCAACACCTAATACTCCACGTGCGTCAAAAGAAACGGTAATTGATTGACCAGGAGTAAGCTGCCCAGCTGCCAGGTTAGCTTGCTTAATAAGTGAGTTCGTTCCGTCAACTTGATTGTCAATTTCGAGTGCAAAGCTACCTGACGCAGGATTGATACTTGTTACGGATTGTTGTCCAGGGGCGGACTCAAAAGAGGTCCAGCCAGTTAGATCACCTGTTTCCAAACCACCGTTCACAGCTAGTTCAATAGCTGAGGCGTTCGTGCCAAAGCTAGCGAGTGCAGCACATAGTGCTGCGGACAATACAAAGTTCGTGCGTGTCATGAGTCATTCTCCAGGGGCAGATTTGCCTCAAACTGCTTCCACTAAGTTGACAACTACACTGTTGCCGTCAGTCGGAAGCGAAAAAAGGGAAAAGTCACAGAATGCCTGCAAGAAATGATTTTCTTACTGCACTCTTCCAACAGAAAAAACTGTGCTTGTTTTTACTTCAAACCAAGGAAAACCAAGCGATGAGTAGGTACAACGATGCCGCAAATCCATGTCAGCACCACGAAGAGAAACGCCTGCGAACAACATAGTAACAGTTACTCTGTTGTTACACACTTATTGTATCGAAAGTTCTTCCTATTGCCAGACAATTCTATGGGGATATCCACAAAAACTTGGAAATAATTGGTATCCTACTGACGATAGTCAGTAAACCATCCTACCGTGTAACTGTTACACAGTCGTTAATCCCGATGCGATCAGTACTTAGACAACTTGGTACTGCTTATAGAGTACTGCCAGTCTAGAGAATTGGCATTAATATTATTTCTGTGAGCGACCTTCCCCCTCGGACCTCACAAATTAAGCAAGCTCACGATTTGCCAAATCGGCCGAACTTTGGCTAGCTTTTCCGCTTCATCAAGAATGGGACGTCACGGGGATCATCAAGGCTGGCGGCCATCTTACCGAGCGCCTCGGTCTCAATTTGTCGGACTCTTTCGCGAGTTAGTCCGAGTTGCTCGCCAATTTCCTTGAGTGTTTTTGGCTCGATACCACCAAGGCCGAAACGTAGTTTAAGAATCGTTGCTTCCCGTTCGTCCATCACCTTTAGCATCTCAAGCACATGGCGAAGGCTGTCAGACTCAACCAGCTTATCATCAGGCGAAAGTTGATTTTCGTCCATGACCATGTCGCCCAGTGTCCAACCCGAATCGGCTTGGTCGGTCTGCGGCGTTGCATTGTAGATCTTGATCGCTTTTTTAATGATTGGCAGCTTCTTCTTAGGAAGGCCCAGTACGCGGGCAATTTCCTCTGGCGTGGGCGTTCGATCGAGTTCTTCGGTAAGGCGTGCCGTTGCACGACGCCACTTCGAAAGAAGCTCAACCATGTAGGCAGGAATCCGGATCGTCTTGCCCGTGTTAATCAGCGCCCGTTTAATCGACTGCTTAATCCAGTAGCTAGCGTAGGTACTAAAGCGAGTTCCTACCGCAGGATCGAAGCCTTCGACCGCGCGCAACAGTCCCAAGTTGCCCTCTTCGATCAAGTCTTGCAAACTCAGCCCTTTGCCCGCATAGCCACGAGCGATGTTGACGACCAATCGCAAGTTAGCACGCACCATTCGGTCGCGAGCCGCCAAATCTCCTTGCCCAATTGCCGTAGCTAATTCGCGTTCGTCTTGCGCGGTCAGCAATGCCGTCTCGTTGATTTCGCGGAGATAGGTTTCCAGTGGCGTCTGGACGGACGAACTGCTGGTTTTCCGCTTTTTGGTGACTGGCATGGCGAGTTAGGTGGGAGGTCGGATCGAGAAATAGTAAGGAAGTACCCCAAGCCAGTGACACGAGGTGCTAGCAAACTACATCGGCCAGCGGCATGTAAAATCTGCACGAACAGCGAAGAGACGCATGGTATGCCGATTGTGACCCCTAGTTGGACAACAACAAAAAAAACGGCGTCGCGGGTTGTGTCCCATGACGCCGTTCGGTCGTTTCGATTGTTACGAATAGCTGGTTGAATGTAGGGCCTATGCCAATTGAACTTGTCAATTGAACATCGTCCTCAATGCTATTCGGCTAGCTTATTCAGCTGGCTTTTCTTCCTCTTCGGATTGCTCTGCTGCTTGCTCTTCCGATTGCCTTTCGGTGGCAGCTTCTTCAACAGCAGGAGCTTCTTGCTTCTCAGGTGCCTCTTCGACAGCTGTATCGCCACCCGAGGACTTGAACAAAGGTCCTTCGCCCGAGCCGATTCCTCCCTTGAGGTTTGGATCAACCACGCCAGCGGCTGCCGGTGCTGCCGATTCGCCACCTTCGGATTCGGTGCCGTCCATCTCTTC
>CAYGQU010000020.1:0-14703 GCA_964352045.1 uncultured Planctomycetaceae bacterium | reverse complement strand
CTTCATGTCCGAGCAGCTCTTCGATGGCCGGAGATTCCGCCTGCTAACGTTAGTCGATAACTTCAACCGTGAGAGTCTGGCGATCCGCGTTGGCCAACGGCAGACGGGCGACGACGTGGTCGCCGTGCTTGATGCGGTAAAGAAGCGTCGGCGGGCCGTTCCGAAGTCGATCCGCGTGGACAATGGTCCGGAGTTTAACTCAAAGTCGCTCGACTGGTGGGCGTACTTCAACAAGGTGATTTTGGACTTCAGCCGACCCGGAAAGCCTACGGACAATGCGTTTATCGAATCGTTCAACGGCCGGGTTCGCGACGAGTGCCTCAATCAGCACTGGTTCCTGAGCTTACGCGATGCTAAAGATAAGATCGAGGATTGGAGAATCGACTACAATACAGTCCGGCCACACAGCAGCCTCGGTGGTCGGACACCAGAAGAGTTCACGGCATCAGTTCTTTCCGCGCGCGGAAAGAACTGATGCCAAATCCTCACACTGCGACTGGGACAAGATTGGGGTGAAGGTCAAACGGAATGAGATTCTCTCCTATCAAGTGGTACCGTTTCAGGGGGGCAGGTCATCAGCGGTTACAAGAGGTTTTGTCATTTATCACTATGACTTGACGTTCTTGGAGTGAACTATTCATCAAATCATGGCAGTAAATCAATGCGAGTAGGGAGTCATAGATTAGCTGAGAAGAGATTCTTATTTATGTGGCCGGAATCCTGTTGCAGTGACTCCAATGCCCCTAAGGTCGCTAACAGCGCGATTGAAAAGTGTTTTAGGTAACCCTTGTATAAAACAGTTTCTTGAAAAAATCAAAGAAGATCGCAAGAGTTCTGTTTGCTATTCGTGTCTCCCAAAATATGATGGATAATACAAAAAGATAGACTTGACGCCTTAACTGAGTAAGAACTAACGAAAAGCTGCCACGAATTAGTCGCGTCTCCAAGCCTTCATGGCTTTGCGAGAGGCGTAATTCGTGGCAGCTTTTTTTATTTTATTCGCTCTATAGTATCTGCCAGAAACAACATGACAAAGCAATTGAATCGATTTACAGAACTCAGCCTATTTCCAAAATGGCTCATCGTCGGAGCAATTTTTTTGACCGTGTTTAGTTTTACTACCACAGTATTAGAAGCTCAGTCAGTTGCTCGTCAGTGGAACGAAGTATTACTCGACGCTATACGGATTGATATTCCTGCACCGACGGTACATAGTCGCAATCTCTTTCATACCAGTGCTGCGATGTACGATGCATGGGCCACATTCGATACAACTGCAACCGGAAGCTTCTTCACCGAAAAGCATTCTTTTGAAGACGTTCCTGAGGCGAGAAACGAAGCGATTAGCTATGCCGCTTATCGTGTTCTGTCTCAGAGATATGCCTTGGCAAACGATCCCATTACTTCGCAAGTTTTATTTGACGAGGTGATGACAAACCTAGGCTACGACAAAAACGTTACTTCTACAGTAGGAAATACCCCAGCAGCCATTGGCAATCGGATCGCACAATCGATTCTCGATGCCAGTTTTAACGATGGATCAAACGAAGCATATGGATATATCGACAATACGGGGTACTCTCCAGTCAACATTCCGATGATTGTTGACCATCCTTCAGTCACCGGACCATTTAGGCCGTTGTTGGCAGATGCCAATCGCTGGCAACCATTGTTTGTTGATTCGACTGTTCTGCAGAACGGCCTGATTGGCAGTAATCTTCAGGAGTACATCGGACCTCATTGGGGGGCAGTCGATACCTTTGCCATGGGAAAAAATAATGAATCGACCAACACAAATAGCTGGTCTGAAATCGATCCAGGCGCTCCGCCTCAATTTGGGAGCTCGGAATTTACCGAAAATGTATTGTCCGTTATCCGATACAGTAATCGCCTTGATCCAGACCAAGGCGATGGGGCTGAACTAATCAACATCTCACCGAACTCTGCGGGGAATCGTCAGTTGGGCACCCATACTGATAATGGTTATGCAATCAATCCAATTACGAATCAAGCTTATGAAGACAACTACATCAAGAGAGCCGACTATGGTCGCGTCTTGGCTGAATATTGGGCAGATGGACCAAGTTCAGAAACTCCACCAGGACACTGGAACGTGCTTGCCAATGAAGTCTCCGACAATCCGTTGACTATTAAGAGAGTCGGGGGCAGCGGCCCGATAGTCGATGATTTGGAATGGGATACAAAGCTCTACCTGTCTCTTAACGGAGCAGTACATGATTCGGCTATTGCTGCTTGGGGTGTAAAGCGAGAATATGATTACTCAAGACCTATTACCATGATTCGCTACATGGGTAGCCTGGGCCAATCGAGTACCCCTAGCGATATAACATCTTACAACCCTGATGGACTACCACTTGAAGATGGGATTGTTGAAGTCATTACTGCCGAATCAATTGCGGATGGAGGTAAGCATCGAAATGCTTTTTTGAATGCTAATCAGGATAAAAGTGGCCGTTTTATTCTCAACTATTCTGAGTCACAGTTTGTTGGCAAGATCGCTATCCACGCTTGGAATCATGAACCAGATGACCCAACTACGGAGGTAAGCGGAACCGATTGGATTCTGGCTGAGAACTGGGTCCCCTTCCAACAAGACAACTTTGTGACACCTTCTTTTGCTGCTTATGTTTCGGGTCACAGCACATTCAGCCGTGCTGCTGCTGAAGTGATGGCATTATTTACAGGAAGTGAGTACTTCCCAGGTGGCTTAGCTGAAGAGACTTTTCAGATGGATGATTTCCTCGATTTTGAACTTGGTCCTAACGGAGATGTTACCTTACAGTGGGCAACCTATTTTGACGCCGCCGATGAGGCAGGGATTTCTCGTTTATGGGGTGGTATCCACGTGGCACCTGACGATTTTGCTGGTCGTATAATGGGCTCCGAAATTGGAATTGATGCGTACCACTTTGCGCAGCAATATTTTCAAGGAATCTCAGTGCCTGAACCTTCCTCTGCCTTACTGCTAATTATTGGCTTCTCGTTGGGCTTGGTAAGACAAAAATAACGCTAGAAGAGACTATGAGATTTAGTAGCTCAACCTTAACGGAAGCAGTTAAAGCTAAATTGCATACTCAATCTCTTCTGCTGCAATCACTTCGCTACTAGGTGATATCCCAAGAGCGATTCCACCGGATATATGCCAAGCAGAAGCAACTCCAAGCCGGCGAACTACTTGAGCAGCTTTGGCGCTTCGATTTCCACTTCGACATAAGAAGATAATCTCTTGTTTCGAGTAATTTTTGGTCTGCAATATTTGCGAGAGGAAATCACCCATCCTAGTAAGTGGCACATTCCTCGGTGGGCTCTCTAAACCTAATGATTTCCAATCTTGTGCAAAATAAAATTCATGGGACTCGCGCACATCAATGATTAACGACTCTTGATGCTGCCGAAAAAATTCTTCCAATAAGTCTGGCTCAATATCGATTGAAGACTTTGAATCATCTTCAAAAGACCTTACGTTCCCGCAAACTAGCTCACAGTTTTTATCGTCTTCGATTTCGGCATCGACCGTATCTTTGATAGCTAGATAATCTTCAACTGACATGACATTAATCTCGTCAAGTATTTGTGCCAGAAGTTGGTTATGCCTCTTCTCTGAGGCGAGGGTTGTTACAAAGCCAACTGTATAGTCGTGTGTCGGGCATACAATAGTTAGTGGATCAATTACTTTGGGTAGCTTGCGCAATGATTTGAGAAGAGATTTTGCTGCGCTGGTTTTAAAGTCGGTTCGACCAATACCTCCGATGAGCAGCGTATCTCCAGTGAAAGCAAAGCGAACCGACTCTTTGTTTAGTTGCCCTCCCTGAGGCGTACCAACTAAGAATGCTTGGCCATCAACTGTGTGGCCAGGGAGTGGCACTTTGGCTATTACTTGTGACTCAGAAAGCCTTATTGTGGGAGATGTCGTGTTGTCATCAAGTGCAACCTCTCCGTCTGATTCAATAGGCCAGCCAAGAACATCGGTTGGCATATTAGGCACTTCCACTCTTTCGCCTAGAAGCCTTATCAGCTCTTCACGAGGAGAATCGTGATCAACATGTTGGTGCGTGTCTAGCACTGCGATTACATTTAGCTTCTGACAGCGAACCACTGTTTCAATGCGATCTAACATCTCTTGAAATGGATCAACAATAATGCACCGACCTGTTGTTGCATCGCTAAGAATCCAAGAGCACATCGAGCCCTCTTTGATTTGAAGAAGACCATCGAGAGCAACCATCAAATTACCCTGAGATTCAGAATTAACAAGGCACGATTTGCTAAGCGCAATACCAGCTTCTTCAATTCTTTCGCATGCTGAGTCAATGTCGCTTTCGATAGTAGCAAGACCAAATGATAAGCGAATCGCGCCTTCACTTTGCCACTTTGGCAATCCCATGGCCTCTAAAACGTAAGACCCTTTCACTGCAGAACCGCATGCCGATCCAGAGCTAACACGTATTCCTGCAGCATCAAACAAATCAAGCAATTCCTTGCCGGTAACGCCAGGAACGGCAAAGTTAATGGTGGTGGAAACGGAGATATCAAAGGGTGTATTGTAAGCAATTCTGGGGAAAGCTTTGTTTAGACTTTTAAGTAGTCGATCTCGATAGCTTAATAGTTGCGAGCTACTAGCAAAAAGCTTCTCATCTTGGTCACGTACTGCTCGCAGAACGGAAGCGATAGCCGCAACGCCTGGCAGGTTCTCAGTACCACCGCGTGCGCCTCCTTCTTGGCCACCTCCAGCAATCAGCGGTGTAAAGGGAGCTTCCTCACTTACATAAAGGACACCAATACCCTTAGGAGCGTGAAGCTTGTGGCCACTAATGGGTGCGTAGTCAATCGCAGAATCGGAGAGATTCAGATCAATCTTTCCGACAGCTTGCACCGAATCGACCATCCATGGAACTTTGCTTTCAGTCGATCTAACGATGCTTTCGATTGCTCCTAGATCATGGATAACCCCTGTTTCATTGTTCACATACATGGTGCAAAGAATGTGGGCATGATTGATGTGATTCCGCAAGAAATTAAGATCGAGTTTGCCTTGAAAGTCTACCGGTACCGCCAAGACATCACATCCCAGATCAAGGAGACGATTCCAATGCTCTAGAGCTTGGGGGATCGCTTTATGCTCAGTAGCTCCGTAGAGAAGCACTCCCTTCGCTTCAGGGTTACTGCTATCTCTTATTGTCTTCTTAGCTTTGCAAAGGGCAGAGAATATGCCTGTTTGAATTGCTTCGGTTGCACCGCTCGTAAAAACAATACGTCCTCTTGGAGCACCAAGAACTTCACGAGCAACAGCTCTAGCAGACTCTAAAGTTCTTCTAGCTTGTAATCCGGCTATGTGCGAACTGCTTGGATTGCCATAAAGATTTTCCATGACGGCAAAAGCTTCTTGCGCAGCTAAAGGCAGAACGCGAGTTGTTGCATTGTCGTCGAGATAAATTTCTTGCTGGTATGCCATGTGGCACCTTTATGATAATCGTGAGAGTACTAGCTCTTTGGATAGAATGAAAATTCCGAGTAGTAGAGCGAACCAACCAAAACCAACCTTGAGAGGTCTAGCAGGTATTTTGTTTGCCAAACGACTTCCTATGAGAATCCCAACAATAGCGGCTGTTGAAAATAGGGTAAGGAATTGCCAGTCAGCATTTTGCCAGAAGAAGGCATCCGCTAAGATCCCTGAGAATGATTTCAGAGAGATGATTGCTAAAGAAGTTCCGACCGCAATTTTCATAGGTAGCCCAACCAAAATCACGAGTACGGGTACGATCATAAATCCACCACCGGCTCCAACCATGCCCGTTAGAACACCAGTAAGAAAACCTTCGGCAACTAAGGCTAAGATTTTTGATCTTGCAGGAGTCTCTCTCTTGAAAACAGGCGGATTTGCATCTTTGCCATTCTCTTGCTGATAGATCAAAGCAATCCCTGCTGCGATCATGAGCAAAGCAAAAAGCACCAAGATCAATAGGTCTTTGGTGAAGTGTATTCCAATAAAGCATGAAAAATCGTTAGGGATGTTGGGTAATAGAACCGCCCTAGCGATAACAACTCCTAGTATCGAGGGTGCCCCAAACATCAGGATGAGACCGCTGGGAAGTACGCTCGTGCGGGCATAACGAATTGCTCCAACAAGTGATGCGATGCCAACAACCCAGAGCGAATAGGAGGATGCTAAAATCGGTTCGATCCGGCAAAGGTAGACAAGAATAGGCACGGTAAGAATGGATCCCCCTCCACCAAGTATTCCCAACAGCGCTCCCATTAAGATTGCTGCCAGGAAGCCAATGACCATGTCATCAATTAGCAATGCGGTAGCTAACAACATTGAAGCAATCGAGTTTGAATCAAAAGTATCTATTTATTGACGGAAGGCATTTCGCCCTTGATTCTAGTCTTAGTAACAAGTAGAAAAAATACCTAAGGGCTACGGATTATTTCCAGCTCTTCAGGCTTGGCATTGTATAACATCCAATATATTTGTGCAGATCAAGAATAATATTATGCTATATTGCATTTCGAACGAATTTAGACGCACCGGGAAGTACTGATATGAAGCTAGACCGAATCGACTTCGAAATACTAAAAGGTTTACAGGATAATGCGCGGATTTCGAACAAAGAGCTTGCGGAAATTAATGGAATTTCTCCTTCTACTTGTCACGAGAGATTACGGCGTCTGAATGAAGCTGAAGTGATAACGAGATATACTGCTGAAGTGGACCCAAGCGTTTTAGGGATTGGTGTTCAAGCTATGATCTCCCTTAGAATGGGGCAGCACACAGATGCTTCTTCTGCGTCGCTATTCAAAGATCTTTCGCAACGTGATGAAGTAGTCAACGTCTATCTGGTAGCAGGATCAAACGATTATTTAGTTCACGTTGCTGCTAAAGATGTGCAACACCTTAGGGAGATTGTCGTAGACTCCTACTCAGCACGGCCAGAAATATCGAACGTGGAGACTTCACTGATTTTCGATTTCTACCATCGGACTCGCCTGCCAAACTACTCCGCACCAGGAGAAGAAATTGCTGAGCTAATAAGCGGACAGCATATCTAGGATTTGCCACCAAGATTACTCCTGCGAACTAAACTGACAAGACTGGCTTATTCGCCGAATTTTATTCGCATTCGCTGTTGTTTTTGTCTTGAATGTAGTAT
Source organism: uncultured Planctomycetaceae bacterium (assembly GCA_964352045.1). Lineage (GTDB taxonomy): Bacteria > Planctomycetota > Planctomycetia > Pirellulales > Lacipirellulaceae > CAYGQU01. Next base: position 7,531 of record CAYGQU010000020.1, on the reverse strand, counting down.
TCCCACGTTGCTTCGCTGCTCTTAGCCATTCTTTTTTGCCTAGGCTAAGGCACTAACGATTGGGCAGTCAAAGGCTTTCTTATGAGAGAATGGTTTGGGCGTTATTTAGGCTGATTCTCAAACAAAGTCGTACTGTACAAACAATTGATCTTCTCTCAATTCCTATCTAGGCTAAGAACAATAGAAACGAACAATAAAGAGCAATTTTTGTAATTTAGTGACCGAGGTACGAATTTCTTATGAGTTGGTTAAGTGCTCTAAGCCAAATAAATCAATCGAAGACAAGAGGCATTTTCTTTGCTCTCTTTTTCCTTGCAAGCGTGAGCATTGCTAGAGCAGTTAGCTTTACGGACGTAACCGTTACGGCTGGTGTTAACTATACCCAATGGCAGCTACCGGTTACGGATACCGATGCAATTACCCACATGAGTGGTGGAGCTGCTGCTGCTGATTACGACAATGATGGCTTTGTTGATCTCTACGTCACACGTATCGATAACTCAGATATTCTTTACCGCAACCTCGGTAATGGCAGCTTTCAAGATGTCAGTATTGCAGCAGGCATTACTGAGTCGTTGAACAGTAACGGCGCGACTTGGGGAGATATCGATAACGATGGAGATAAAGACCTCTATGTTACGACTCTGCTTGATGGATCGTTTCGAAATCACCTCTACATCAATGATGGGCAAGGTGCATTTACCGAGCAAGCCGTGAGCCGAGATGCCGATCTAACGTCCTCTGGTTTCACCCATGGCTTTAGCTCTACTTTTGGCGATTACGACGGTGATGGATACCTTGATCTCTATACATCTGAATGGAATGTTTTTGGAGCAGGTAATAGCCGATTGCTTCGTAACCAAGGTGCTACCAACCCGGGCCATTTCGAAGATGTGACTATAGCAGCGGGTGTCGATGTGAGTGTTGGTCAGCCTAACGGACTCTCTTTTGCGTTCTCACCGACCTTCACGGATATGGACCGTGATGGACATACGGATCTCGTGATCGCAAGCGATTTTGGGTCGAGTCGATTATTCTGGAACAATGGAGATGGCACGTTTACCAATGGTACGGTAGGAGGTGGAGTTGGTACCGATGAAAACGGTATGGGCTCAGCAATTGGCGACTACGATGGCGACGGTGATCTTGATTGGTTTGTTTCATCGATATACCAAGAAGAAGGTGCCTGTGGCGGGGGAGGAGTGCCTTGCGGCTGGGGTGCTTCTGGTAATCGTCTCTATCAAAACAATGGAGATCGCACCTTTACTGATACAACGGATATCGCAGGAGTTCGTGAGGGTGGCTGGGGATGGGGTTCGGCTTTCTTGGATTACGATAATGATGGCGACCTCGATCTAACCCATACGAACGGGGCTGATTTTCCATTTTCGACGGCGGAAGCGCCTTTTGTAAATGACCCCACACGATTTTGGGAAAATACGAACGGAGTATTCTCCGATGTCGCAACTCAAGTGGGTGTTACGGACACCGACTCAGGCAAAGGGCTTGTTACGTTTGATTACGATAATGATGGAGATCTCGATCTCTTTATTGTTAACAATGCTAGCCAACCAATTCTTTATGAAAATATTGACGGAAACCAAAACGATTGGTTGCGAATTAAGACCGTTGGTACCTCGACTAATGCCGATGGGATTGGGGCGCAAATTACGATCATTGCTGACGAGAACTACCCAAATGAATCTCAGTATTGGGAAGTAAATGCCGGAAGCGGGTACCTTGGTCAAAGCGATCTCATTGCTCATTTTGGTTTAGGTGATTTGACTGGAACGATTGATCGTGTGGTTGTTGAGTGGCCAGTCAGTGGAATAACCCAGGTGATTGAAAACGTTGCGCCAAATGCATTACTAGCCATCTACGAACCAAATTCAAGCTTGCCAGGCGACTACAACAACGATGGAAAGGTCGATGCGGCTGACTACGTTGTTTGGCGTGACCATCTCGGTGAAGCCAATGAGAATGCAATTAGTAATCTAGGAGATGGCATCAACGGCGTTGACGCAGCTGACTACGCTCTTTGGCGAGACAACTATGGGATGACTGCAGGAGCAGGTGGAGCCACTATCAGTTCTTCGAGAGCAGTACCGGAGCCCCCATCGATTCTTCTGCTATTCGCAACGATACTAGGCCGATTGCTTGCTAAGCGCAATTTGGCCGTTTACTAGAACGTTTTGAATTGCAGGGAAACGTATCCTGCGTCACGCTCAATTTTTTTGATAAATTCTAGCTTCGCCTGCATGCTCGTGATATGGGAATGGTATCAAAAGGATTCGCAGGCTAACTGGAGGCTTGTCGAATTAAATTCGACCCAGTGGCATTAAAAACATTGAGATTTGCTCGATTCGACGGACAAGTGAAATACTGGAAAGCCCATCCTGAGGAGATAAATTCGGATTGCACCACAAGAATCGTATAAAATTCGATAGACTTCCTGCTGACGACCCGATTCTGAACAATCACGAATCGACTCGATTGGATGGTTTAGCAAGTCAGCACAGCTTAACAAAATATTATCCTGAATTTGGTACAAGAGCTGTTCAACGAAACAGTTTCCCATTTTCTTTGAGACGCAAATTCCACGACTTTATCGGTATAAAATTGCTTGACTTTCAGGACTCGATAATCTTAAATCGCATAGAGGAAAAAACAGTATTTCAAAGGTTGAGGTTCGTAATAGTACTTTTGGAATCACGCGCGTGACATGGCTTGTTTGCTTTCCCACTTGTTTGCAGATGCATTAACTCAATCGTTGTTGCAGGTGAGATGAGTACTAAAGCGGTTCGCAAACATAACGAAAGGCTATACCTTAATTTTTTTTTCCGGACGGGCTGATCTCTATAGCTCACCGAGTTTGGAAAATAACTAACAACAAGACCATAAGACATTGCATTACTATTTGCGAAACCGAGATTCCTTTTTTTCAGTGCGGATTATAAGCAGCTATTCGTTGTAGTTGTTCAAGAGCAGCCTTACAGTTGCACCCAGTTTTACTTCTTTGGAGAGACAGTCTAATGCAGTTTCAATTACTACGAACCCTTCCTGCGATTGCGATGCTTTGCTTTGCAACCTCCTTTGCAATGGCAGATCAACTAGCACAATTCAACTACAACGCGGCAAGCAGCCCAAGTAACGCCTCATTTGGATCCGGTACAACGTCTGGTGCCTTTTTCCCTTTCTCCTCCAGCCTTCCTGAAACAACTGGCTCGCCTGGAGATACCAATCTGGTCATGATAAGTGGTTCGGACAATAACAGTTCGGCTAGTCGATCTGGCCCTCAGCCACTAGAAGCTAGTGGTGGACGTGCGATTACTTGGTTTACCAGCATGGCTGGTTTTGAAGCTCCTAGCATCAGTTTTGATATGCTTGGTGGCTATCGCGTAAGCCGTTACTACCAGATCTCAGCTACAACAGATGGAACCAATTTCACTCCCGTTAGTGGTGGTATCGGATCAAGCGGCGCTGGCATCTATGGCAGCTACGATATTAGCAGCGACGGACTAATTGATTTCCGTACCATCGATGGACTTATCGACAACAACACCGGAACGGGCTACATGGAAGACATGTCTTACACCTTCCCTGCAGCTTCTGCTTACAACAACAATCCTAACTTCGGTGTTCGGATTGCTGCTGTTTGGGAACCAGGTGGATCGGACTTCGTTTCGTCATTCGCAGGTACAACCAATGCGGCTGATCCAACGAGTGGTTACATCCGAACCACTTCGCTTGGTGGTAGCCAGACTCGTTACGACGTTGTAACGATTACCGCATCCGTACCCGAGCCAACTAGCCTTCTTTTGGTTGCATGTGGACTTGGAATGGCTGCCACGCGTCGTCGTAACCGCTGATAACGATGCTTGAATAAGCACTTGGATAACAGCGGGAGGCGCAGATCAACCTGCGGCTCCCGCTCATTCCTAGAATCTACTTAATAGACACCTAACGATTTCTTCATTGGATAGAGAGAAACCGATGCATAAGCTATCAGTCATGCGATACAAGATTTTTCTCTTGGCAATCCTTGCACTGCTTTTTCTTACGGATTCTACCAAGGCGGTGGTGACTTTTGATTGGGCAGTCGTGGGTGATACCAACAATGTGGCAGACACACGGATTATGGACAAAGGGGTAGTACCTGATTTTACAACTGGCTACGGCGCCGTCGATTATGAATATGCCATTGCTAAGCATCACGTCACCAATAGCCAGTACGTTGAATTTCTTAACGCAGCCGATCCGACAGGACAGCAACCATTTCCCAACGGCACCTACAATCCGAACGGAATCTACAACCGAAACATGACGGTTAGCGACATTGGTAACCCGGTTGATAGTGGTGCAGGAGTCGCCTATGCAGGGGGCATCGATTACAACTTCGGAGCCTCCAATGGAGCTTTTTATAGCGTCAAGGCAGGACAAGAAAACCTGCCAGCGAATTGGATTAATTGGAACAGCGGCGCTCGATTTGTAAACTGGCTGCACAATGGGGGACTACCCACCAGCGACACCGAAAACGGTGTCTACGATATGTCGATTACGACTACCGAGCCCCCACCTCGCCAAGCAGGTGCAACCTATTTTATTCCGAGCGAAGACGAATTCTATAAAGCTGCCTACTACGATCCGACTAAAGGTGGAACAGGTGGGTATTGGGAATACGGCGTCCAAAGCGATTCGGACCCTACGAGTGAAGGTCCCGCCGGAGGCACCACGAGCGCAAACTATCGGGGCCCAAATGATACCTATTGGCAAAACGGTTCGACGTTTGATGACTCGCTCGACTATCGCACCGAGGTCGGCGCTTATACCGATGCAACTAGCTACTATGGACTCCATGACGTTGACGGTCTGATCTTTCAATGGACCGAAGGAACGAAGATAAGCTCGTTTGCTGGCCCACTACCTGCCTATCGTGGTGGATCATGGTATTACGATTCTGACTTTAGTGGAGCTTCTTCGCGGAACTTGTATTCCTTCCGTGGCGCTGCTTCCTATGCATGGTTCGGATTACGAATCGGTAGCATGGTACCAGTGACGGCAGGACTTGATGGTGATTACAACGACGACGGGATCGTCGATGCGGCCGACTACACTGTGTGGCGTGACAATCTGGGCCTTTCGGATGCCGCTCTTAACGGAAATGGGTCAGGAGATGCAAGCGGACTAGTTGTTGCAGCCGACTACTCGCACTGGTCAGGGAATTATGGAGCTTCAAGCAGTACAAGCGAGGCGAGCTCAGTTCCTGAACCGTCGACCACTCTATTGATGTTGGTCGCTACTAGCTTGATGCCCCTTCACCGAAGAAGACCTAACTGATTTTAGTCGTTGGAAAAACCTATACAACGCCAGCCTATGGACGGCAAACCTAAAGGCAATTGATGCCTAACTTGAGGGAATATCTTCAATGCACAATAAGACAAATTTTCGGCGTAAAGGCTTCACGCTAGTAGAACTGCTAGTGGTAATCGCGATCATCGGTATCTTAGTCGCTTTACTATTGCCAGCCGTTCAGTCAGCTCGCGAAGCGGCTAGGCGTACTGATTGTGTTAACCGAATGCGACAGATTTCTTTGTCCGTAATGAACTTTGAATCTTCAAGAAGTATATTGCCCCATGCTCGCTTAAATTGGCCGCCTGATAGTGAGAATGAACCGGGTGCGAGTCCGCGGCCTATTCATATCGCCATCATGCCTTACTCTGAAAATCAACAGTTGAAAGACCTCTACCAGGCTGTCGCAACAACGTTATCACTTTTTACGGTTGAACTCTACAACTGTCCAAGTGATCCGACGACCGAACTTGCTACGGTCCCCTCGACAACGAGCTACGTAAGCAACGGCGTTCTCTTTTACGAAAAGGCGAGGCTAGCAAAAGTTACTGACGGTACTTCCAAAACACTATCCTTCGCTGAAGTGCATACACGTGCGTTGGTAGATGGGAGTGCTATGTTAACCAAATGGGATCCCAACAGTGGGCTAGGTCTTGCTACTTTTGCCTACCCTGAATTTGATGATTCCAACCCCTTCTCAAAAAAAGTCTATGGCCGCACATACCGTCCTGCTTCCTCAACACCTGATGTGTGGGGGCCAGATTTCGATGCCCAGGCAGTAGACGCTATGGATGATGTTCCCGACTCCCCAATCGAGTCTGGCGCTGAACCAGGGCAGGCTGACGGAACTAGGTTACAGGCAATTCATCCTGGCGTCATGAACGCAATGATGCTTGATTCGAGCGTTCGGGGAATCTCTACCGATATCGACAACGTGGTTTTCTGGTCAGCTGTTACGCCAGCCGGTGGTGAAATCAGCAATCTTGATTGACGCTGGCTCAACTGTGGCTTACTTATTCCTTCTTTCAACTCGATTCATCGCTTAAGAGAAAAACATGCCGCTTAATCGCATTTACCTTTCCTGTGCTTCATTCTGTCTCTTGATTGTAGGGCTCGTCGTTTCACAAAACTTGAATGGAGCGCCAAAGGCGATGCTACTTGGCAGTGCCCCTGATTCCGAAAATAAGGCAACTGAAACGACCACAACGTCGAAAGAACCGACAAATTCCGTCTCGCTCACTTCACCAAAACCCAAAGTTGCAAAACTAGGATCGGCAAAACTGGGATCTCCAAAAGTAGTTGCAAAACTTGGTGCCGCCAAGGCAGCCGCTCCGCTTGAAGTCAAGAAGAGCACAGCCGACCGAGCTGCTGAATATAATCGACTCGTTAAGTATTTCGAGATGACATCGCTAAGCTATATCGATCGCCTTATTCGTGCAAAGACCCCCGAAGAAATTGAAGCTCTCCATGCACGAGCCCCTACTGGACGAGTTGTAAGATCTTACGCTCGAATCTTTGCACAACTCGTTATTGCCGATCCAACGGATGAACCCGCATTGGATTGTTTACTATTCCTCTGCAAGTACGTTGGTGTGAAAGAAATCGACGAGATTCTTGCCGCAGTACCAGGCACGACCGAAGGAAGCCCTACGACAAAACTTGATCCCTTTGCGATGTTGCTTGAACATCACGCAAACGATGCAAAACTTGCCGAGGTCCTGAAGAGAATGCCTGCTGGTGAATCGACTGACGCATTTTACAAAGCCCTCTTTGAAAAGACCCGCAATCCTCAAATCCGGGCTGCGACAGGCATACCTTTGTACAACAAATTGGTAATTTCCGAGAAGCTTGAAGAGGCAGAGCAACTCGCTGTGGTGATGTCAGAAGATCAGTATCTTGATGGGGTTCCCATTTCAAATAGACCCAACGGTCCGACTGCTCGAGACTGGGCAGAAGGCAAGTTAAGAGAGCTACGCTTACTGGCAATTGGCAAGACCTTACCTGAGGTAAGTGCCGAAACGCTTGAGGGGAATAGGGGAAGCATTTCAGATTACCGTGGCAAGGTAGTTATTCTTGATGTCTGGGCAACTTGGTGTGGTCCCTGCGTAGCAATGATTCCTCACGAACGCGAAATGATCGAGAGGCTTAAAGAGGAACCTTTTGCTATCTTGAGTGTTAGCTG
>CAYGQU010000019.1:0-15106 GCA_964352045.1 uncultured Planctomycetaceae bacterium | reverse complement strand
ACCCATTCCAAGCTCAATCACGTCGTCGCCAGCAACCCGTTTGTAGTAAATCATTTTATTGATCCGACCAAACAGATAGGGCGGTAGCCGAGTCACCCGGTCGGCAACTTGGACTTGGAAAGGTTGTTCAGATGGCTGGTCGTTTGATGACATGCGTCGTATCGGTTGGCTTGGTTAGATTCCGTTGCTTAAATCGTTGCAGCATTGCGTTTATAAGCAAGATTCGCCTTCATCGGGCAAAACCGTTATTATACGCTGATTGCTCCTTATCGAATATCGGCATCGAAAGGACTAAACCTCGGAAATTACAAGGTTGTTAGGAACGGTTCGTGTTCTTTTTTCCCTACAGCTCCGATGCCCCGATTTACTATTGGCCGTATGCTACGGTCGGTTTGATCGTTGCGAATATCGTGGTCTTTTTCGCGGTGTTCATGAACGACCCTGGTGTGCTGATGGGAACAGGTGTCAGTTCACCCTGGCTGTTGGTCTATGGCGAAGGACTTCATCCAGATCAGTGGCTTGCGTCGGGGTTCATGCATGTAGACATCTTTCATTTGCTTGGCAACATGCTCTTCCTTTGGGTTTTCGGCTTGGTGGTGGAAGGAAAGCTCGGAGCTATCAAATTCTTGATTTGCTATCTGGCGATTATGATCAGTGAATCGGCCATTGAGCAAACAATTATGCTGATGTCAACGTCAGGCGGTGGTTCGCTTGGCGCTTCGGCAGCAATTTTTGGCATTATGGCGATAGCCTCTCTATGGGCACCTGCCAACAATGTGAACTGTAAGTGGGGCATCGGTCTGTTCTATATGGACACCGTAGAGATCCCTGTCGCAGGGGTGGCTGCCTTTTATATCGGCTTAGAAGTACTTTTCGCTTTCATCTTGAACTATTCTTCGCTGTTGCATCTGGGTGGGGTCGCGATTGGCATTTCGTTTGGCCTCGTAATGCTTAAAACAAAAGTCGTCGATTGCGAAGGTTGGGATATTTTTAGTGTGTTACAAAAAAACGCGCCCGGTGCCGACAAACAAGCAAAAGAAGATCGCAAGCAATATGCTGAGAAGATCGATCAACGCAAGCAGGACCGTGAATCAAAACGCCTAATCGAAGCTGCCGATCAGATTTGTCTCTTTCTTCAAGAGGGAAATCTTAACGCTGCTTATCAGCTACACAAAGCAATGAAGTCTTATGGAGAAGGCCCACAACTTACGAACGATGACTTGGTCGCGATGGTCCGACAACTTCATAAAGTAAAACGGTTTGCCGATTCAGTCCCCTTTATGCAGCAATTGATTCAGCGTGAACCTGATGCTACCCACCCGATAAGGTTGAAGCTCGCGCATATCTGTGTGGTCGAAATCGAACGCCCAGGTTACGCGCTCGAGTTGCTCACTGGAATCGACTCAAACCGGATCAAAGAAGAACAACGATCTCTTGCCAAGAAGCTGGTGACAAAAGCGAGACGCATGCAAGAAGAAGGCGTCGTTGAATTAGACGAACCAATAACTTGAGCGCTCCGCACCTTTTGCTACGCAGACCGAAGTAAACATTCTCTCAATATGATATGTAGCATTTCATTGCGTTGGGTAGCATAGTCTGCACAGTGGACACCGCAGAATACTCTAAAAATACCCCGCTTACCTTGCGAAAAGATAAGCGGGGTGTATCGAATTAACCGATCTTAGCGTTGACCGCTCGTCTGTCGGACCGAACCATCTCGCTTACGCTTCGCTTGCTGAGTCTGTTTTGCCGGCGATTGACTCGTGCCGGCAAGGTAGTTGTCAATACGAGCCCGCGAACGAATTTGAGCAAACTCTTCGCTCATTGCGATTCGTGTCTTCTTTTCAAGCAAGTCCTGCATGAGTAGGTCTTGTACCTCGGTGAGTTTGATATCGAGTGGTTTCGTATAACCTTCGCACTTAAGAATCAAGAACTTATCGCCTGTCTGAACGATGCCCGAAAGTTCACCTTCGGCCAACGCAAAGGCGGCTTTTTCTAGCTGAGGTTGTCCCCCATTACGCCGGATCGGGGGAACTTCGCCACTAAGACTACGGCTCGACGGCTCAATCGAATACTCTTCAGCTAACTTCCCAAAGTGCTCGAACGAATCGTTTTCGCGTGCTTTAGCCCAAACTTCTTGTGCCCGCCGGAGGTCGCCAAGGACAATCGCTCGGCAGCGAACACGCTCGCCATAGTTAGCTTCAAATCCTTTGGTTAGGTCGATTTTCGTCACCTCGACGCGGCCCGAGGTGAGTTTTTTCAAAGCAGCTGAAGGCCAGACCGAATCGCGGAAATAGATTTCCTTTGATACGTCCTGTTCCTTTGTGGCGGTCTCGATCCACTGGGCCATGTTGGGTTTGCCACTGGGGCCCACCATGCCGGCAAGTTGGGCAGCATGTTCCATTTCGGCTTGCAAATCTTGCTGCGTAATCGTCAGGCTCGCCCGACTCAGTTCTTGCTTGAGCAACAAATGCGAGATTTCGATTTGGAGCGTCTCTTCACCGTGACGCGAAAGGCACTCGTTGCCAAGTTCCTTCATCGTCACCTGTTCGCCGTTGACTGTCGCGACAACGCCCGGCATGGCCGAACGAAGTTGTGAGTCGTTATAGATATTGCGAATGGTTGCCGAGTTTTGCAACTTGGCAAAGAGATCATTCGCAACGCCGCGAAGCTTTTCTTCTTTGATGGTTTCCGCCAGTTCATCACGAACCGCCGCCAATGCTATGTTTCGGGGTGGGTTACGACTTTCGCACTTCAAGATCGCAAATTGCTCGCCCGCATGAATGACTGGAGAAATTTGTCCCGAATTTAAACCAAACGCGGCACGTTCGATCAACGGTTCGCCCGTATGACGGAAGATGGGTTGAATCAATCCGCCGATACTTGCACTATTAACATCCTCTGATTTTTGCATCGCAAGACGAGCAAAATCACTTGGCCGAGCTACCGCTTCGCGATGAAGTTCTGTCGCTGTTTTGGCATCGGAAACTACAATCAAACGAGCTTGTATGGATTCACCATAGCGAGATTCATAAGCCTTTTGGATCTCTGCGTCGGTAGCAACCAAATCACCAGCTGCTAGTTTACGCAACGCAAGAGTCGGCCAGAGGATATCACGTTTGTATTCCTGAGGAGTAATACCACGTTGATTCTGTAATAGCTCAAACCATTGTTCCCGGCCTAGCTTAAACCGCTTGGCCATTCGATCAACCTCAGCTTCGATGTCAGCTTCAGTAATCTTGATGCCACGTTTGTTACAGTGATGTTGGATAAGCCGTTTATTGACTAAGCTTTCAAGAACCTTTTCGCCGTGACGTTCAACACAAGCTTGCGCGAGTGTCGTGCGGCTGATGTCTTTGCCATTGACGATCGCCATCACATCGTGCTGCGGCCCCACTTCACGTGGTTCTTGTGGTGTGGGTGTAACTTGATGACTGACACCACTGGTTGGTGCCTTGCCCATAGCGGATTGTGCTATGGCAGTCGGTGAGCTCATGAACCCACGTAGCGTTAGCCCTCCGCCAATGACTACCGTTGCAATGAGGGCAAGCATCCAAGGCTGATTGCTTGAAGCACGTTTGGGGGGAATGTTCGGTAAAACAATTCTTGCCGGTGCAGTTGCGGGGGTCTGCTTTTCCGCTTCCTTGCGGGACATAGGTCACTCCGTAGCCATGATTGAATTCAAATCGTGCCGCCGTATATTTTTTATACCTAAGGATTCGGCTGCACTTTAAGCGGGGTTTAAGCCCACTAACGTAACACTCTTAGGCAACTCCTCAAACAGCGATTACATCAACACGTTAGCTTGCAGGCCCACAACACAAAAAAAGGCCCCATGCTGCTAGCATGGAGCCTTTTAGATTGGTTAAATTTCTGAGAGAAATTAGCCACGTTGCTTTGATGTTGCGAATGGCAAGCATGCTAGCAACAACATAATGGCTGTCGTTGGCTCAGGAACTAAGTCGGGCACGTTGGTTACGATCGTGACCCCGCCTGCATCCTTCTTTTTGATGAATGCTGACGAGCCATTTTCGCTGGAAGCTGTTAGGGTGTTATCAAGCGTCACATTAATTTTTGTGGCACCATTGATGAAGCTAACCCCCTCATCAATCAGCTTTTGATTGATATCGAAAGTGCTTGACCCGCTCCAGATAGCGTTATAGGTGTAAGTGATGAGGCTGCCATCTTGTGTTAGAACGTAGTCTCCATCCGAGGGCGTGAAGGCCATGGAATCGGTTAGAAGAATTGGAGCAACCCCAACACCGTCGATTTCGACGATGTTGACGAACAGCGATGCTGTAACAGTTGTCACTGCGAAGTCAGCACTAGGAAGACCGGCGAGAGTGGTGTCACCCGCTTCGGTAAATTTGAAATTATCAATGACCGCCCCTGGTTTGGCGACGACCATAAAGGTGAGTTGGCCATCGACAATCGATGCGCCTGTGTTGGCCAAATCAGATCGAGCCTCAAAATTTTGAGGCGAAAAAGAAATAGCGTTATTCGTAACGCTAACTGGTGCACCAAAGAGTTCGATAGCATCGGTGCCTGGCCCCTCGGTATTCGATTCGCGTATACCACCGTACCAAACGTCCGTACCATTCCAGCCTGTCATGCCCCCAGGTCCATTATCGGGGCCAGTATAGCTAATAACACCTGCAAAGGAGGAGATAGAAGTGCAGAGACATACCACCATCACTAAAAGTGAGTAGGTTCGATTTATTGTTGCGCTCATTAGCTAGTCTTTCTAGTTGCGAAAAATCTTGCTGCTTAAAATAGCTAGTCAAGTTGAAAACTTACCTGCGTCGTGCTGAAGTCAATGAAGCAAGGCATCCCAGCATTGCTAGAAGAGTCGTTGATGGTTCGGGAACGTTTGATGTAACCGTGATTCCGTCAAAGTCTTTCTTTTTGATAAAAGAGCTTGTCCCTAAAATACTGTTAGCGGAAAGCGTGTTATCAATCGCTACATTGATTTTCGTTGCCCCGTTAACGAAATCGATTCCTTGGTCAATTAGCGCTTGTTCAATGTCAATTAATACAAAGCCATTCCATACCGTTTGATAGAAAAATCCACCGCCTGAATCGGTGTTAAGTTCAAAAAATCCACCCGAAGGTGTAAAGGTCATAGAATCTTGGATATTGATAATCGTTGGTACATTAACTCCATCAATCGCGATTACGTCAATGAAGATATCGGTAGTTACCGAAGAGAAAGTTGCGTCGGTAGAAGGTGAGCCACCAAGTGTGGTGTCTCCTGCTTCGGTGAATTGCAAATTATTAATTACCTTGCCCTGGGCAGCAACAACCATGAAGTTAAGCTGACCATCGGTAATATCGAAACCACCATCTTCCGATTGGGCTTCAAAATTAGTTGGGCTAAAGTCGATTGCATTACCGGTTACTGCCGTTGGTGCACCAAAGAGCGAAGCGGTCATGCCATCATCGCCGCCGGTTCCTTCCGTATTAGATTCAGAAACCCCACCATACCAAACATCGTCACCTAGCCAACCTGTCATGCCACCTGGTCCTGGCATCGGTCCTGTATAATTGATAGTCCCTGCTAATGTAACAGGTGCAGAAACATAAGAATGAATGAATACAGCGAAGAGAAGTGCCGCACAGAGAAGCATATATTGGCGGTGCAAGTTAACCATTAGACTATTCTTCTATTCTTTTATGCGATGCTGAAAATCAAGTTGAAATTGGCAAAGCCGATTAAATGAATGAATACAAAAATACCGTGTAGAAAAGTTGATCAACCGAAGATTTGATCGACTCTGATTGTCATGCAATTGGGCTGCCTGTGCAAGCTAATAAGACGAAAAATGGAAATTTTATCGTGCTGGTCAACCGCGGGATTCCGCAACTCGCTCGGCAAACTGGCAAAAAACGCCTGAAATCGCTCTAACTTGCTTCTCAGTGGTTCGCGAAAAGGTTTCGATCACCTGTCTGTCCAGGCCCAATTCCTTCGGGCTATTCGTCCATTACCTCTTCTTCTTTCGCTTTGGCAAGTTCCGACGCTTGCCCCTCGTATTTCTTGGTCAACTCTTGGACATCGTCCTTGTAGGTGTCCCGTTCGTCTTCGCTGAGCTCCTTTGATTTCTCCAATTCGTCAAGATGCTTGTTGGCATCGCGGCGGACGTTGCGGACACTTACCTTAGTTTCTTCGGTAAGTTCCTTGGTACGCGAAACCATCTTCTTACGCACGTCACCTGATAAAGCAGGAATGTTGAGCCTCACCACCTTGCCATCACTTTGTGGCGCTAATCCCAAGTCGCTAGAGACAATTGCTTTTTCGATCTCTTTGATGATCGAAGGGTCGAAAGGACGAATCACCAATTGCTGTGGCTCCGGGGCGCTAACGCTACCAAGTTGCTTGAGTGGTGTCGGTGAACCATAAGCATCAACTTTAAGCGAATCGACCATCCCCGGATTGGCTCGGCCAGTGCGAATACCCGTCAAATCACTTTTCAGTTTCTCTACCGCTTTTTGCATTCGCTCTTCGGCATCGAGAAGGATCTCATCAACATTCATGGTATGTCCTTATAAAGGTTCCTGGTCACGCTGTTCGTTAGGCCTTGGTAGTTGCGTTCGTGCTGATGACACGCGTGCCAAGCTTTTCGCCACGCACAGCCCGTTCAATGTTGCCATCATCGCGGTAGTTAAAGACAAGTATTGGTAAATCATGTTCCATACAATGTGCAATCGCAGTCGAATCCATCACGCGAAGCTCTTTCTCTCGCACTTGTTGAAAAGTTAGTTCCTTGTAAAGCACAGCATCGGGGTTTTTCTCGGGATCGGCATCGTAAACGCCTTCAACACGAGTCGCCTTCATGAGGATATCGCACTCAAGTTCTAGCGCCTTCTGGGCAGCGGCGGTATCGGTTGTAACAAAAGGGGCACCCGTACCTGCTGCAAAAATCACAATCCGGCCTTTTTCTAAGTGCCGTTTGGCACGGCGGCGGATATACGGCTCGGCTACGCCATCCATTTTGATGGCGGTCATAAGCCGCGTCTCGCAACCGAGCGATTCGAGCGCGTCCTGTAAAGCAAGGCCATTGATGACCGTCGCAAGCATTCCCATGTAATGGCCGGTAGCTTCTTGGATACGACTTTCACCAGCCGTAAATTGAGCTCCGCGAAGGATATTTCCACCGCCAATAACGATTCCCATCTCGCAACCTTGCTGAGCTGCTTTGTAGGTTTGGCTCGCGATATGAATGATCTCACTCATACTAATGCCGCGCTCCCCAGGAGGAGCAAAGCTTTCTCCCGAAAGTTTTAGTAGGACTCGGTCATAGGGAGATCGGTTGGCAGATTGGGGCATATTCAAGGCCAGTTTTCAGGGCGATTTCTTGGGCGAGGCGGAGGAATTAGGCGCTAAAGAATTGAGCAATTTAAATTACAAGGATAGCTGTTTTTAGCTTAACAAAAAACAGTGTGCCTTTGGGCTAGAAGAAGTCTAATCATACGAAGCAACTACCCAAACCCCTGCCTCTGTTTTGGCTAACTACAACAGACGAAAAAACGCCCCTAAGTTAGCTATAACTTAGAGGCGTCTTGTGAAGAATCGACGAATCAAGAAGATTCGATGACCGCTTGCCGGCTTATTCAGGCACCAAGCTTCCAGGCATTGAAGCTGATAAGCTTCATGCCTGCCGCCTCGGCAACCTTGCCGACGGTTTGCTTGTCATCCTTAACAAAAGCCTGCTCTGATAAGACTTGTTCAGCATAGAAGTTACGCATTCGGCCATCGACCATCTTTTCGATGATATTCTCTGGCTTGCCTTCTTGTTTTGCTGCGGCAATAAGGGTTGCCCGTTCTTTTTCAACAACTTCCGAATCGAGGTCTTCCTTGTGCGTTGCGGAGGGGGCCATGGCAGCAATGTGCATGCTGATGTCCTTGGCAACTTCATCGGTTCCTCCTTCTACGGCTAGCAAAACGCCACTTTTTCCATCGAAGTGGACGTATCCGCCACAGGCGTTATCGACCCGTAAGATACGAGCAAGCTTGAAGACTTCGCGAATTCGGTTTTCAAGGTCTTCCTTTACTTCGAGAAGCGTTTTGCCTGCTTTACTAGGACATGATTGAGCCCAAAGCTCGTCTGGCGTTGCGGCACCAGGGCCCGTTGCCAATTGCTTTGCCAAGTGGTGCGCCAGCGCAATGACTTCTTGGTTACCGGCTACGGGAGCTGATTCGACTTGTAGTTCGATCATTGCCGCTGAGGATTCATTGACGTTTGCATAGATTGCAATACGTCCTTCCTCGGTAGCTCGGTCACGTCGACCTTCCATTAGTTTCACGCCCTTTTCGCGGAGCGTTTGCTTAGCAAGCTCTTTGTCGCCATTGGCTTCGACCAAGGCTTTTTTGCAGTCCATCATCGGAAGCTGAGTTTCTTCTCGCAGCTCCTTGACCATCGCCGCGGTGATATCCGCCATCGGTGAGGGGTCCTTCTTAAGTAGGTAGATTCCGTCCCCAGGAAAGTAAATCCTAGAACAAATCGGTACCGGTTATGAAAATGAAATTTACAAAGACAGTTACGAATTGCTTACCATTAGTACGCAACGCGTAAATTGCCATACTCTCTCTAATTTGCTGTCAGGCTCTAATTTGCTGTCAGGCTAACTCGAATTAGCTATCTGGCTAAGCTTGAAGCTCATCTCTTAGCTAGCTGGCGTGGCAGCAGGTTCCGTCGTTTCAGCTGGAGCAGCATCTTTTTGAGCAGCAGCAACCATCTCAGCGTCAGTCTTGTGATCAACGCCTTCGGCATTGGTCTGACCTTGAATGTCGGCTTGGGCTTTACCAGCCGCAATTGCATCAGCGAGTAGTTTGGTGATCAATTCGATCGAACGCATGCTGTCGTCGTTACCAGGGATCGGCAAATCGACCATATCTGGGTCACAGTCGGTATCAATAAGCGATACAACCGCAATACCAAGCTTCTTGGCTTCCTTAACAGCGTTCTTTTCTTTGTTGGGATCAACCACGACCATGCACTCAGGCAGTCGGGTCATTGTCCGCATGCCGTTGAGGTTGCGATAAATCTTGCGATACTCACGATTTAGGGTCGATTGCATCTTCTTTGAATAGCTCTGAATCGCTTCGCCTTGGCGAATTGCTTCGAGCTCTTCAAGACGACTCAATCGGTCACGAATCGTACGGAAATTGGTGAGGGTACCTCCCAACCAGCGTTCGGAAACAAACGGCATACCGCAACGCTGGGCTTCGCGTTCGATGGTTTCTGCCGCTTGTCGCTTCGTCCCGACAAAGAGAATCAAGCTTTTTCGGCTCGCGACATTGGATAAATATTTTTTTGCTCGCAACAGGCCACGAACCGTTTCGCGGACATCAATGATGTGAATAAGATTGCGGCGAGCGTAGATATAGGGCCGCATTTTGGGGTTCCAGCGACTGGCCCTGTGGCCGAAGTGGACACCCGCTTCCACGAGTTCATTTACTAAAGTAGCCATTAAAATCTCCGGTGGCACGATCACATATCCACATTAAATCACTATAAATATAGTGTTCTATGGGCCTCGCGTGTTAGTCGACTCGGTGAGCGCAACTAACCAGCAGGGCGATCGTTCTGACGTGTGTGGCCTGATTTTTGAAAGGTTTCTTTGGGTCTCTTGGAGCCAAACTGAAGCGAACCTCCCAGGCCGTTCGGAGGTCGCTAATCTGGCTAGAGTATCGCCTCAATCAGCATTGGTCAATGAGAAGACCAAAAACTGCTGGTTGCGGGCCACAACCGGCCCGATTACGATTCTCTATTTCCCACTTAATCTCCAGTCCCCAACCGGGGGCTGATAACATTCAGTGGTTTTCTTGAGTTTCGGGCTTATGCCCTCGAATCTCAAGCCTTGATTCCTTTTGGGGCTAAATTTATCACGGTTTAGCCAGACGGAGCTTCCTTAGCATTATGCGACATGTTCTTTCGGCCTTGGTTCAAAACGTCCCCGGTGTGCTAGCCCACGTCGCCGGCATGCTTGCCTCGCGAGCTTACAATATACACAGTTTGGCAGTCGGCGAGACCGAAGTGCCCGAGTTATCGCGGATGACTTTCGTCGTCGTCGGAGACGACAACATCCTTGAGCAAGTTCGGAAGCAGCTCGAAAAGATCGTTACCGTTGTGCGAGTTGATGACATTAGTGGCCAAGATCATGTCGAACGTGATCTGATGTTGATCAAAGTCAAAGCGGAAACCGATAACCGTACCGAGATTCGTGAACTAACGAATATCTTCCGCGGTCGGGTGGTTGATGTTTCGCCAGGCGAAATGATGATCGAACTTTCAGGTCAAGAAAAGAAAGTCGAAGCCTTTATCGACATGATGCGACCCTTTGGGATTATTGAACTTTGTCGAACAGGCCGCATCGCTATGGTACGAAGCGTGCATCGCCCCTTAATAGGCGAGCCTGCTAGTTAGATCGGCACAGACATCTATCAACTGTTTTGCCTATTACCTATTTGGCCCTTTAATTTACTGTTACCAATTCTCTTTCCTAAAAACATTCCCTAAACACACTGACGAAGACTATGTCCGCTAAAATTTATTACGACGCCGATGCCGACATCAACGCCCTTAAGGGCAAGACGGTCGCCATTATTGGTTATGGTTCGCAAGGCCATGCACACGCACAAAACCTTCGTGATAGTGGTGTGAAAGTCGTCGTCGGACAACGCCCAGGCGGAGCAAACTACGATCTTGCCAAGTCGCACGACTTCGAGCCAATGTCGGCAGCTGAGGCAACCAAGCAAGCCGATGTAATCAACATTTTGCTACCTGATGAAATTCAAGCGGAAGTCTACAAAAACGACATCGCTCCGAACCTTCAGCCGGGCAACGTTTTAATGTGCTCGCACGGCTTCAATATCCACTTTGGTTTGATCGAACCTCCTAAGGGAATCGACCTCTTGCTAGTTGCTCCTAAGGGCCCTGGCCACTTGGTCCGAAGTGAATTTGAAGCAGGCGGTGGGGTTCCTTGCCTAATTGCCTTAGGCGAAGGCGCCAGCGATGAAACTTTCAAAATCGGCATGGCTTACGCCAAGGGCCTTGGCGGTACTCGTGGTGGAGTTATCCAAACCTCGTTTGCTGAAGAGACTGAAACGGACCTTTTCGGCGAGCAGGCAGTTCTTTGCGGTGGCATCAGCGAACTCGTTAAAGCAGGTTTTGAAACACTCGTCGAAGCAGGCTACCAACCTGAAATGGCCTACTTTGAGTGCTTGCACGAAGTGAAGCTCATCGTCGATCTGCTGTATCAAGGTGGCCTCAGCTACATGCGTTACAGCGTAAGTAACACCGCTGAGTATGGTGATTACGTTTCAGGCCCCCGAGTCGTTACGGCCGAAACCAAGGCCGAGATGAAACGCATTCTTGATGACATTCAATCAGGTCGATTTGCTCGTGATTGGATGCTTGAGAACAAGGCAGGAGCACCAAGCTTCAAGGCAACACGTCGCAACGAACAACGTCCCGAGCTAGAAATTGTCGGCAAGAAGCTACGGAAGCTGATGAGCTGGATCGACGAAAAAGAAGTCGGTTGAGCTTAATTTGCTTAATTCAAATTCCAAAAAGCGGGGCGTGCAAAAGCATGCCCCGCTTTTTTGTTTCCAAGAACTGGAGCCACCAAGACACGAAGGGTACGAAGGACACGAAAAAAGCACGGAGACGAGAAAAAGGGAACCACGACGAACACAACAATTGATTGCTTTGTGTTCGTCGTGGTTCAATACCTTTCTTTGTCATTCTCGATTCGTCATTTGTGCTTTCAGCTGTGCCTTTGTGGTTCACGATTCAGCGATTACTAAACCGCGTAGCTAGGCTAAACATGCTCATCGCTAACAGAACGCAACTAGCTGGTTCGGGAACCGAGGTTGAAGTCGTAGGCAAGTTCGTTTCGCCGTAATGCTCGACCCATAAATCGTAGTCTGAGTTTCCAACAAAGCCATCGTTGTCACCATCAGCAGGTAAGTTATTACCAAACGAGAGCCAACTATCTTTCCAGATTGTGTAATCTGCGGCATCGACGATCCCGTTGCCGTTGTAATCACCCACTAACTCAGGCTCTCCCGCGAGAAAAGCGGCAAGATCGTTTATATCGCCATCAAAATAATTCCCATCAATGGGTGATATTCCTCCAGCGCTCCAGCTATCGCTCCACTGCCAAAAGTCCCAGCTATTCCAGATACCTAGATTTCCACTGGTTGGTTGGTTGTTAACGTTATAGGTCCACCGTGCGAGCCAAAAATCAAACGAACGCAGGCTATTTTCAAAGTAAGTGTTGGCGTAATTTGAATTCGCATAAATGATCACGTCCATTCCAAGTCGGTCTTGCACAACGTCGTTAAAGTCACGGATCCAATCCGATAGATAGGCTTTTTGTTCGGCAATGGTGTTAATCTCGGCACTCGTGGGAAGTTCCTCGACATCTAGTACAGGGCGTAGATACTCACCTGGGTAGTTGGTGTAGTAAGGCTCGATCGCATCGACAAAATCATTAGCTTCATTCACAGCATCTTGTTTGATGGGATCAGCCAGTGTGCCTATCGAAGAATCAGGTTGAGCATAGTGATACGGACCTATCGGTACGCCAGCCAAGCGCGCGTTGTTCATATTTGTAGTGAAGCGAGAATCGACAAAATTAACCCCATCCGTCGCTTTGGCAAACCCGAATGCAATGCCATCTTGTTCTAAGGCAGTCCAGTTAACCAAACCTTGCCAATGCGATACATCGACTCCATACAGCCCAGCTTTGGCAGGAGTAGAAATGCCAATCGCAAAAAGCAACGTAATCGTAGGCAGCCAGAACAAGGAACATCGTTTTTGATCAGATAGATTTCGCATTGAGCTTGGCCTAAAAAACTAATTTTTTGATACTCGGTTCGATACGTACGCTGTCGAGACAAACCCAACCATCGCACGATTCTCTTATTATGCCAAGGGATTCCCAATCCTGCCTTGGGAATTGACTGTAGCTAAGGGCTATTTCTCAATAATCTTGAAATATGATTGCTTTTGGCCAGGCAGTTGCGCATAGATTTATCACCTTGCCGCAGGTTAAGCTGTTTGTACTTAACTTATCTTTGATAAAGCAGGAGCCGCTTCGATGAAATCGTTTTTTCTGAAACTGTTTGCAGTCTTCTTTTGCTGTTCCGTTGCTCACGCAGATGATACGGCTGTGCGACGCGTTCTGATGGTGACACAGAGCCAAGGCTTTATGCACTCGACCGTTAACCGAAATGGCAATCCCCTTTCATACGCCGAGCGTGTTTTGAAAGAGCTAGGAATTCGCAGCGGTAAGTTCCGTGTTGATTGCACACAGAATGTGGCAGCCGACTTCAAGCCCGAGTTGCTTGAGAACTACGATGTTGTCGCTTTCTATACAACAGGCACGTTGCCGATCGACCCAGTAAACTTGAAATGGTTCCTCGAAACGTGGCTTGCGGAAGAGGGGCATGGCTTCCTCGGAATTCACCCTGCGGCCGACACCTACGCCGATAACGAACCGTATTGGGACATGCTCGGCGGCACATTTGACGGACACCCGTGGACCTCCGATTCAACCGTCACGATCCGCGTGCACGATGGCGAGCACCCCGCAGCGAAGCCATGGGGAGAGAGCGACAGTACGTTTGTCATCCAAGACGAAATCTATCAGTTCCGTCATTGGCAGCCGGAGAAGGTCCGCGTTCTGATGTCGCTCGACATGGAACAGACCGAACTCAAGAAGCCACGCCACGTGCCGATCTTGTGGGTAAAGCCTTACGGCAACGGCCGCGTGATGCACATGAGCCTCGGTCATCGTGAAGACGTATGGGATAACCCAACGTACCAAGAGTCGTTAATCGCCGGCATCGGTTGGTTAGCAGGTGACCTCGAAGGAGACGCGACGCCGAACCCTGAGTTGTCTGCCGAGCAAGAGGAGCTCGCAAAGCGAGCAGCGTGGGCAGAGTAAAGCATAAGTAGGGTGCGTCAAGACGCACCTTCGTGCCTGTTATCAAAGCCGACAAGTTGGTGCGTTGCAACGCACCCTACCGATTACCCAGAACTATTCGAACTGTTCTGGTGCGATGTTAAGCCGTGGGTGAAGAAATCGGCCGATCGTGACAACTTGGCGTTGGTTGTCGATACGGTAGTAGATGCCGTAACCACGACAAGTGAAGCGGTGTATCCCTTTCCCCAAGTCGTCTTTTTGTTGCCCCATCTGTGGGTGAGATTTGAGTAACTCACAAGTTTTGAGGATGTCTTCCCCGAGCCTGACCGCCGCTTTCGGGTTATCTTCTGCGATGTGTTTGAGTATCAAATCGAAGTCATCTAGGGATCGAGGAGAGTAGATCAAACGCATCATGTCGTATGATCTCGATATTGGTCGATCGATTTACGCATCCTGGTGCGAGCATCTTCTTCAGAAACCTCACCACTGGCAAAACCTTCTTCAACTCGCTTCTTTAGTTGTTCAAAGGACTCAGCATTTTGCTCGACTTTGCCAAAAAGAAATTCATCATCGACGACGTAGTAGACCTTGCCCGATTCCTCATCAATGACCGGAACAGCCTGATGCGGATTGGCGGCAATCTCTTCGCGCAATTCGTTGGATAATTTAGAAGCCATACTGTCATTCTACACAAAACCAAGTAAGCCTGAAAAGAAATTTTACCAATACCATCGTTGCATCCTACCCCGGCAGCGGCTCGATCACCCGCATCTTGCGCCACTTGCCGCCCATGAAGCGGAAGAAGTAGAGAATGCCCATACCGCCGATCCAGCTGGCGATGATGCACCAGCAACCGACGAGGCCCGCTCCCCAATACTCAACCGCGAGCCAACTGAGCGATGCCAATAGCAACGACATCGTAAGGCTCACTTTCATGACGAATCGTGTGTCGCCGGCGCCTTTGATGGCGCTGGCGAAGACGATCAGCATCGCGTCCAAAAAATTATACCCGGCGACGAATCGCATGAGGATGATTGCCGTCGACTTTACGGCTTCTTGGTGCTCGGCATATTCAGCGGCGCTAAGTTGGTGATCGGTAGCGATGACCGTCTCGCCAGCAAAGAAGCCCGCAAGCAATACTTCGGGGAAGAAAATCAATACGATCGAAGCGAGC
>CAYGQU010000018.1:1504-15190 GCA_964352045.1 uncultured Planctomycetaceae bacterium | reverse complement strand
GTTCACTTTAACATTCTTTTTAGGCAAATTTCATTTACACTCGCTCTGCAAGCCGTCGCTGGTACCGTTCTGCTCGGAGCAGGGGGGTGGCTCGTCATCCAGGGCCAGCTTTCGTTAGGCCAACTCGTTGCTGCCGAATTGATTGTTACGACGATCTTGGCATCACTTGCAAAGCTCGGAAAACACTTGGAAGGTTTTTACGATGTTATTGCAGCTGTTGACAAATTGGGGCATCTTTTTGATTTGCCAGTCGAGCGACATGATGGCTTGCTCTCAAGCATTGAAGGTGAGGGAGTCGATGTCAGCCTGACGGATGTATCAAGCCCCGGCGGAGGCTGGCTTGCCAGTGCCAAATTATCATCTGAAATCAATGCGGGTGATAAGGTTGCCGTCTATGGCCCGTCGATGAGTGGCAAGTCGATGCTGTCTCGGCTTTTGTACGGTTTAGATAAGACCAAAGGGGGTCGCATTGAAATCGGCGGCTGCGATCCTCTTGACTTGCGGCCTGACGTTTTGCGATCGTGCGTCGCCTTGGTGGCAGGGATCGAAATTTTTGAAGATACTCTCTCAGAAAACATACGGATAGGTAGAAGTGAAGTAAGTTCAAATGAAATCCGCAGCGCGCTCGACCGAGTCGGATTGCTTGATTCACTTATGGAATTTCCCGATGGCCTTGAAACACAAGTCAACGCCTCAGGGCTTCCACTTACTTCGTCACAACAATTGCTACTAATGATCGCCAGAGCAATTGCCGGCAAGCCAAGACTCTTGATTATTGATGGTTTGCTGGATGGACTCCCTGATGCTGATCTCGACAAAGCTTTACAGATGCTTACTTTAAAGGAAACAACTTGGACGCTTATGGTTACAACTGGCAAGCAGAGTATTGCTGGACGATTCGCTCAGATAATCACCCTTGGTGAAGATGCTGAAATACTCGATCAATCTGAGAATAAGATTGATCCACCAGGGGGTGACCGATGAGTTCTCACAAAGCTAGAGAAATTATCCCTGGTAATGCCTCCTCGAATCGTGCCTTTACGGATGCTGCCTACGACGAAAGTGCTTTTCCAGCGCTTAGTCTCGCCCGTGCAGCACGCATTGTACGTAAGCTAGGAAAAGCCCTTCTCGTAGCGATGTTTATTATCCTATTGGCGATGCTCTTTGCCCCTTGGCAACAATCAATACGGGGCGAGGGTTCGATCATCGCTTTTGATCCCTACGAACGACCGCAAACCATACAAGCCCCGGTTAAAGGGCGAGTTGCCGAGCGTGGTGAGGGGATTCAAGAAAATGCTTACGTTGAGAAAGGGCAATTTCTATTTCGTATCGAAAACCAAGACCCTCTTTATTTAAGTCGTCTTGAACAACAAGAGGTGAACCTTCGTGCTGAGTTATCGATAGCGCAATCGCGGCTCGAACAAGCCATACAATTGCTCAACAACAATCGCCGCATCGTTGACGTTACGACAGAAGAACTCGAAGCAATGGTCTTAGCCCGTGACGAGTTAGTCGAAGCGTACGATCGATTCGTCAACCAAGCTGAAAACAAGCTTGCCGCTGAACAAAGCAAATTGATTGCCAGCGAAGCGAAGCTGTATCAGATGGAAGCCGACTTCAAACGTAAGAACGCGCTGTTCGAAGAAGGCATCGAATCTGAATTAAAACAACAAGAAAGTGAGCAAAAATATCTCGATGCCTTAGCCAAAGTCGATGTTGCAAAACAAGAAGTTGAGAATGCAAAGAACGGACTTGCTGGCAAGAAAAACGAACGAGAATCTAAACGACAAGAATGGCAAGCAAAAATCAACAAAGTGCAGTCACTACTCGAAAAATCTAAGTCGGAAGTCAACAAAGCCGAAATTGACATTAATAAAACTCGGGAAGAGATTCAGCAAAAACAGTCCAAGCTGATTGATCAAGAAAGCAAAGTCGCATTCCAAAACACACAGGATGTCTACGCGCCCCGTGACGGGTATATTATGAACCTAGCGGTTTTTGATACCACTTCGATTGTTAAACCGGGCGATCCCCTCTGTCGGATTGTGCCAAAAACTGAGAATCCGGCAGTACAGGTTTGGGTGTTAGGCAATGATGCCCCGTTGATCGCGCCAGGGAGACACGTTCGCCTGCAGTTTGAAGGTTGGCCAGCCGTGCAATTCTCAGGATGGCCTTCGGTTGCCGTTGGTACCTTTGGGGGCACCGTTGCTTTGGTAGATGCAACGGACAATGGTGCAGGAAAATTTCGTGTCGTGATTGTGCCCGATGAAACTGACCATGATTGGCCCGAATATCCTTATCTGCGCCAAGGAGTTCGCTCAAATGCTTGGATTCTCCTTGACAGAGTTCCCCTTGGTTACGAGGTATGGCGTCGCATGAATGGATTCCCACAATCTCTCAAAAACATCGAAGACAAGGCACCGAAACCGCCCAAGCTAAAAATCTAACCGATCTACAAACCTACCAACGCTAGCAGTTCTTAATCTCTTTCTACTAGGTTGCTTGCTCTTGCTTATGGCGGTTCTTCACCTTGCCGATAAGACGAGTAGTGTCGATTGCGCAAACTATGAGTTGCGTCGTTTTATCGGCTTTTAGTCTGGTAATTGATAAATATAGGTTCAATCGTGATAAGTCGGGTAAAGATCAAAGGACTGTTGATCCTGCTCGGCATCAGCCTGCTTGGTATCCCTGCCGGCTGTCGCACTGCTAGCACCCGATTAACTCAGCAGAAGCCCTTCAATAAGTCCGAGCAGGGTGTAACCCTAGCGCAGCCTCAATCAATCAATGAGCTGCAAGTTACCGCGTATGAAACAAGCAGCGAAGCTAATAGTAGCTCAGCAAGTGATTCGCCAGTCAAACTAGCTGCGGGGCAAAGTCATCTCCTTCCTGGCCTTTCGCTGAATAATTCAAAAATAGAAAATGCGCCGATAAAAGGAAATCTTAGCGTGACTTCTAAGAAGGATTCGTCACTGCCTGATTTACTATCTAGCGATCGTAACGCAGCAAGCGGTGAACCAGGTGACTCGGTCTCTTCTAAAACTGAGGTTCTTACTACCGAAACAATCCCTGAGTCGGTATTGCTTAATCGAGTTCCTTCGCTAGTAGAGGTTGTCGAATCAGTTCGTCTTCACTTCCCAGCAATTCGTCAAGCAGAAGCAAGTCGCGTCATAGCGTCAGGAGAAGCCCTATCGGCCTACGGCGCGTTTGATCGAAAGCTTGAAGGCTATAGCAACGGGCAACCACAAGATTTCTATGAAAACAATTGGCACAAATGGAGTCTCAAACGTAATACAATGTGGGGTGGCCAGGTTGGCGCCGGTTATCGTATCGGGCGCGGTTCATTTGAACCTTGGTACAAAGAACGTGAAACGAACGACGGCGGAGAATTTAATATCACCCTGTCAGCCCCAATTGGTCGCGACCGTGAAATTGACTCGTACCGTGCCGAACTTTGGCGTGCTCAACTTGAGCGGGGCCGTGTTGAACCATTCATTCGATCGCAAGTCATCGCGGCAGTTCGAGAAGGCTCGTTTGCCTACTGGAAATGGGTTGCAGCGAACGAGAATCTTCGTATAGCCAACGAAGTTCTCAAACTTGGTACCGATCGGGTCGATCTCTTGACTAGACAAATCGAATTAGGTGAAAAGGCTAAGATCGACTTGGTGGATAACCGGCGAATCATTGTTTCACGCTTAGCAAAACAGACCGATGCAAGAAGAAAACTGCAACAGGCCGCAATTAAGCTATCGCTTTATTTACGCACGTCAACGGGTGAACCATTTGCACTCGTCGATGAAAACTTGATGAACAAGTATCCTGAAGTAAGGTTCCCAGAGATCACACCTAACAGTTCAGATTTTCAACGAGACGACCTCGCTTTCGCACAAGCAAATCGTCCTGAATTAGCAGAGTTGAATGTGCTGAGGCAACAAGTTGCCATTGCTTATCGCCAAGCGAATAATGAAATGCGTCCTGATGTCGATGCGGGTCTCTTCCTCGGTCAAGACGTGGGAAATCCTACAAAGGACAACGATAAATCAGAGTTTGAAGTCGAGGCGACACTCACCGTTTCCGTTCCCTTAGAACGACGTAAAGCAAGAGGAAAGCTTCGACAATTGAGCGGAAAACTCGCCGAATTAAGAGCCAAAACGCAATTTGCATCGGAGAAAATCGCAACCGAAGTCGAAACCGCCCGCGCTGCACTAAATGCTGCCAAAGAGCGAGTCGCTCAAACAAGCGAAGGGCTTGATTTAGCGCGCCAAATTCAAACTGCCGAACTTCGGCTCTATGAAGAGGGTCAGAGTACGCTCTTCAATCTAAACTTGCGAGAAAAACAGACAGCCGAAGCAGCTGCTGAGCGAGTTATGGCCAATCTCGATTTTCACCTAGCTGAAGCAGAGTACCGAGCATCTATTGGGCTCGACCAAATTAATATTGGCTCGGAATCACTCTAAGTACTTACAGTATTTCATTATTTCGCGTAGGTATCGTTTATTAGTTCGGTTGAGTAAGATGCAATTGCTATTTACCTCATTGTTCAACTGAATCCAGCCCGCATGCCGCTCTTGATCATCTTTCGCAGATTTCTACTTCTTATCCTGGCGACTCTTTGTACTTCAGCTAATATCGCATGGAGTAGCCAAGTTAATTATTTTGACTGGCCAACGAAGATTATTTGGGAGCCTAAGTTTATTGGTATCGAACTAGCCTCTATTACATTGAAACAGCCACGACCTCTTAAAATAAAAATCTTAAGAATTGATCTAACGGCCAAGGGAATTTCTCTCTGCACAAACGATGACAATGGTGAAATCCCTGAAGAGACGTACGGCTTATATACTTCAAGCTTTTTGATGAAAAAGAAATGCCAAGCCGCAATAAATGGTGCTCCATTCTGGCCTGGCAGAGCGGAAGAAAATCTTGGACAGAATGTCGTCGGGCTAACAATTTCCGAAGGAAAAATCATCTCTCCGATTGACCAAGATAAACCACGCTCTGCTTTGGTTTTTCGTAAGGGAGTAGCCTCGATAGAAAACCCGCCGATTGATTTAGCCGATATCGAGACTGCTGTAGGTGGCTTTGGGGTAGTGGTTCGGAATGGCAAGCTGCACCAAGATCAATCGACACCTCTTGATGTCTTCGAGGGAATTCATCCTCGCAGTGCCGTAGCGATTGCTAATAAAGGAAAAATCTTGTTCCTAGTAGTCGTTGACGGCCGACAACCAGATTATAGCGAAGGTGTAACACTTGATGAACTTGGCGATTTGCTCTTACTAATGGGCGTAGACGATGGGCTAAATTTGGATGGTGGTGGCACCTCGACTATGGTACTGGAAGGCTTGGATAAAAAGCCTCTGCTAGTAAATCGTCCAATAAATGACAAAATCATTGGCAAAGAACGAGTAGCGGCGAGTCATTTAGGTATACTTGCCAAACCTCTTCCTGATGGCGAATGACTTTTCACAGAAAGTCAGTGTCATTTTTTAACAACATAACCGAAGTGATGAATTGCTTTTATTGATAGCAAATAAGATTACTCCGCAACCTATTAGTAAAATGCCTGTTGGTTCGGGAATAGAGACTGTCGAACTTGGACTCGCAAGTTGCGAACCGTAGTTGGTTACCCACGTCGTGTATTGCAAGGTTCCAATAACGCCCCCATCAACATCATTAGCAAGAGTCCCCGCCGATGCGCCAAGATTGTCACGCCACATTGTGTAATCAGCAGCATCAACGAAGCCGTCATCGTTGTAATCGCCAGGCAATGCAACGTCAGCACTTGATACCTGCAAGAAGCCAGTCCCTGTAATCAAGGGAGTAGTGTACTGTGCACCCGATCCGATGGCCCCCCAAATGCCAACTGCCTGTGATTCTTCTCCAAAGAACAAGGCATCAATCATATCAGTACCTAGGTAATCAAGTTCAAGTTCTACTCCTGCTTGAAGATAAATGTCGGCCGTATCGGACAAGAAAGCATTGTCAATACTTAAGGTACCGGCTTCGACCTTTGTATCACCGTCGTAGGAACTAATCGCCTGGATGACAAGCTTGCCTGCTCCTTGTTTGGTCAGCGCGCCATTGACGAGGGGGACATCAATGATAACGTCGTTTTCAGCGGCGCCATTGATCACATAAATAGCACGTTCTTGACCCATCAGATCGAAATTACCAGTGATTCCGGAACCCGCTCCCCTTTGGATGATGGCTCCATTGCCGTTGATGCTTGTGAATGAAATATCATCAATCAATTCAATCGAGGCAGGTGAAGAATTACTCGGCATGAGGTTGACCGTATCGAAGATCAAGTTACTACCAAGAGAAAAAATCTCTCCTGAATCGACTTGTAGCGTATGAACACTCAAACTTCCACCGCTCAAAGAAACCGGTGCGGAGAATTGTGCCGAAATAGGTGTTGAATCGGGCGAGGGTTCGTAACCAACAGAAAGAGAACCTCCCGTGATGTTCAACGCCTCACGCACATACAGTTTGCGTATCGTATGAATTCCTGATGCAAGCGTGACGGTCACCTCAGCATTGTCTCGGTCCAAAATGACTGTGTCGTTAGAACTGGGTAGCCGTTCGGTTGGCAAGAAAAGTGCCCCAACGCGGGAATTTTGTCCAGGCCCCTGGACCGGAGCGATAGGAGTTTGGCCACTGTTCCAATTCGATAAGTTTGTCCATGATCCGTTATTATTGTCCATCCAAATTGCCGGAACCAAGTTGTCCTTCAAAAATTCAGTTCCCCCTTGAGCGACATTCAAATCAAGATTGCTGTTTCCATTGTTGTAAGAATCCAATCGTCCAGTGCTGGTATATTGCCAAAAAGACCAGGGATGCACCGGATTTGGCGAATCATCCCAGGGTCCATAGATCGGCGTGTAAGTATCTTTTGGATGCGCTGTTTGAATCGGTATCGCATCAGGATTACTCTGATTAGGCCAACGAGCAGTCCATAACACGGGAAATTTTTCAACGACTTCGTCCTCTAAACTCGATGAAGCTCCTTGAAGGTCATTGGCGTAATTACCATTCGTATAAATCGCGGGGCGAATCCCCATGACTTCGTAAATGCGATCAGAAAAATCAATGGAAAATTGTGCCAATTGATTGTTCGTTCTTTCAACCTGACCTGCTTCAAGGTCAAAAACAGGCAACAAATAGCCAGGTCGCATCCAGGCACCTGCCATCTGAATGAAATGATCTGCTTCATCGGCTCCCGTATTGGCAATGCCACCTGATTGAAATGTACTGCTAACAATATCAGGCCGTGCAAAATGATAAGGCCCCGCCATCAAACCGGCGTTGGATGCCCGTGTTATATTCTGCACAAAGAAATGATCGTCGTACCTTTGTGAAAACGTATTATCCCCATTGCTGTTGCTTGGATCGCTTTGGTTGTAAAAGCCTGTCGTACCGCCGCGACTAGAACGAATAAAAACAAACTCACGGTTCTCAACATTGTAGATATTATTCCATGTGCTTTGCGTGATCGTTGCTTGCCAGGAAGCGACATCCAGCCCGAGCGATCTTGTCTGCGAGCAGGCTTTGTCGGCATTGAGAGCAATGCTCAAAGCAATGCCCAATAGAGTAAGGCGATAAACATTGGCTAAGCAAAAATATCGAATAGCAAGCACAGGGAACTCATACTTGAAGGAAGGGTAGTGCCAGTAGGAAAGTACCAGTAGGAAAGTAAAGGTCGCGAAACAACGATATTCTGAGTCTAGGCAGATTCAACAAAGTGAGCAACGCGCTGCTAATACATGCCTAAGCGCACGACCTAACAGGAGCCCCCCCCAATTTTCAAAACACCTGTAGCTTAGCTGGGTAGCCTTACCAGAAACGTGCAGATGACTCTGACAAAATAGAAACAATGGGGGATACCACCATCTAGGCAGTAAATTACTGCTCGAAAGCTCTAAACACCCGCTTTAACACGCCAGAATATCTGATATGCGCACACCCACCAGCCCTACAAAATTAGATCGCATTTAAGGGAAAGGGATGCGCAATCTATAGGCAGTATTTAGGTTCCGGGTCGTTATAATCGGAGAGTCGTTAATGCCATAGCGCAGAATTTTGCACCTTGACACGATTCGATTTCGATCGAATTCATACTGCCGTATAAACAGGAGTACCCCCGATGTCGCCTCGTCTATTGAAAATTACTTTGGCTACTTTCTTGGCAGCCATGCTTATGAGTTCTCCCAACCTCTATGCAGTCGATGTAACTTTTGTTGATGAAGATTTTGAATCTTACGCAGACAATACAGCTCTCTATTCGGTTTGGGCTAACGACTCTAACGGGACTCTAGTTGATGAGACATTTGTAGAATTCCTAACACTTGACGATATCGATCCTCAAGATGTTGGTAATCGTGCTTTTCCAACAGGTGGACAAGGGGTTCACCACTTCGGTGGCTCAGTGATGGTTTATCAACCGACACTCAACGGTGGCACGCCACTTGCTCCTTCTGCAACGCAAAATATCGTGCTCCAAGCAGATATCTTTGACGTCGGTGTTATTGGTAACAAAAGGATGTCTGTCGGTCTACGAAGTAATGCGCCTGCTAACATTGTCGAAATTGGACATTGGAACGAATCGCCTGTTGAATTGGCTGGCCGTACAATCCTCTTCGGTCAACCAACTCCCACCAGCGCCCAACCTAACTGGCAATTCTATGAGCTTCCAACCGCACTCGATTCGGATGACGAAGATACGATCACAACTCTCGGAGAAGTTGGAGAGGCTTGGCACACTCATAAGGTGACCATCAGCCCAACCGAAATCACATTTGAAATCGACCTATTCCGCGATGGACTCAACGCTGATACAGGACTACCAGGATTTGATGCTTCGATGAGTTTCGCTGTCGAACCAACGTCAAATGGATTTAACGAGCTACGCTTGGGAAGCCCCTCAGCTGTTACATCGGGTGGAAACCTCTTCTACGGAGGCGTTATCTTTGACAACATCTCACTGAAGCTGGTTGATGCTCTTGTAGTGGCGCCGCTTCTCGGCGATTACAACGGCGACCTAACCGTTGATGCTGCTGACTACACCGTCTATCGCGATACACTTGGCGATTCGGTTACGGTAGGTGAAGGTGCCGACGGTAATGAAAATGGTGTAATTGATCCAGGTGACTACGTCATCTGGGTCAATAACTATGGTAGTAGTGGCCTTGCTGCCTCGGCTACCTCAGTACCTGAGCCCGCTTCGTTGCTCGCCCTTGTTACTGGAATCGCTTTGCTAGCCACAGGAAATCGAGGAGCAAAGCGTTGAATAGCTTCCGCTTTTTATCGCTTTTAACAGCATTCGTTTGCTTACAGGGCATAACCTTCGGACAATTCACTGCACTGCCAACGATCAACGTCGTTGGCAGTGGCAATGTGAGCACCGAATCGGACTATGTTCCTAATGTTGTCCTCTGTGAAAATGGTTTGGCAAGCTACGAGGCCCTAAAAGCACAGGCAGTCGCTGCGAGAACCTATGCCTACTACAAAATGAACCTCAACGGTTCCATCCAAGATGGAACCGTTGATCAGGTTTACAGCTGTGCTGGTTCAC
Source organism: uncultured Planctomycetaceae bacterium (assembly GCA_964352045.1). GTDB lineage: Bacteria > Planctomycetota > Planctomycetia > Pirellulales > Lacipirellulaceae > CAYGQU01. The sequence goes on along the minus strand of CAYGQU010000018.1, from coordinate 5,622 downwards.
CGCTAGCGATTCATGAACAAGCGGCTTCGGATACGGAAGGCGAGATTCTTTACGTTGAAAATTTTGGTGGTTCCGACATTCTCATCGCCTCGTTTTATGTAGCTGGGGCAATTCCGACGGGGCCTTTCAATCCGAATGCGCCGAGTGCGATTCCCAATCCGGGTGATTCCGATCCGACTTCTACTCAGCAATGGGTAACTTATACCTATGAAGACAATCTTTCAGGCGGTTTTAACACCGGAACCCCGCTAGGCTTCCAGGGAACGCCGACCAATCCTAACTGGCCTAATCGAGGAGCTAAAAGCCAAAATGGAGCTGACTTTCTTTCGGACAATAGCATCTCGTATGTTGATATCCTGAAGTATTACTACGGTGCTGACATCCAACTCCGTACCGCCACGACGGCTGGCACGGGGGTAGAATTTGGTAGAAAAACCTTAACCTCGTTTGATGACTATGGTGATCGCTTTGGTGCCACCTTCGACGGGCATGAAGGCTATTTCCACAGGTCACCCGATTTCTCGGGCAGTACAACGCCTAACATTTCCGCTTCGACTGCCGAACGTTCTTCGGCTGAAAGTTACGAAGGTTCTCATTCTCAGTTGATCGACATTGTTTACGACGAGTCATCAGGCACGGATTACTTACTACGTCACTTATCCGGGGCTCGATTTAGTGATTTCGGTGGTTCGAGCAATGCAGCAGCTAGAGTAGCGAACTTACAGTTTGAGTCGATCGGAGCCATCGGATTCTGGCTTAAGACCAACGATGCAGGCGCAGAGGTTTCTATCGCAATTGACGACCCAACAACTGCCGACCGGGCAGTATTCAAAGAAATCATCGCTGATGGCGAATGGCATGAGTATCGTTGGTTTCTTGATCATGATGATGACTGGGAAGCATGGCTAGGGAGTGGCAATGGTGTGATAGAGGGTTTGAATGTCTCGATCGACTCGATTCAATTCCGAGGCAGCTCCGACGCACAAATCTATCTAGACAGCATCTTCTGGGATCCTAATTTAGTCTTCGAACCAAGGTTTTCGGGTGATTACAACGAAGATGGCATCGTTGATGCAGCGGACTATACGGTATGGCGAGACAGCCAAGGAGCGACAGGCTCTGGCCTAGCTGCCGACGGTGATGACAATGGAGTTGTCAATCTTGATGATTACGATCTTTGGGTGACGAACTACGGAAACGTTATTTCATCGCCTGCTGCGGCACGTACCGTTCCTGAACCTAATACCTTTTTCCTATTTATGTTGGCAGCTTTGGGTGTTTATTTGTCTCAAACTGAGCCTCAGCGATTGCTATTAACCGCTAAAAATTAGTGACGCTAAACAGATAATGAAATGCGCACTTTGCGCATTGCTAGATTTGTAAATTAGGACAACTATAGAAGTACTGACTTCTATTTCAAGACACAGCATTTTTACGCCGTTTTAACGCTCTGTGTGCAATTAGCCACCGAAATCATATGCATCAAACTATTTGCAACACCAATCAAGCCGAACGATCCAAGCGAGGGTTGACTCCGACTGGATTTACATTAGTCGAGTTACTTGTCGTTATAGCAATCATTGGTATTTTAGTGGCGCTATTGTTACCAGCGGTTCAAGCCGCCAGAGAAGCCGCGCGACGTAACTCTTGCGTCAACAATTTGAAAAACTGTGCTTTAGGAGTCTTGAACTATGAAGTAACGAATGGTCGTTTTCCTCCTGGTGCAAGCTATGCGAGGCCCGAGTTAGGTTACAACGGTTTTAGTTGGCAAACCGAGGTCCTGGCATTCATGGAAGAATCAGCAACTGCCGATCTGTTAGATGCTGAAAAAGAACGAGCCCTTTCAATCGACCCAACAAGACCACTTAATCCCTACGCGATTTCGCCAACCGATCCGGATGACCAAAATTTAATAGCGATTACTTTTTCTCTAAGCCAGATATTTGAATGCCCAAGTGATGGCGAGGCTTTTGATAATGTTCCATCAACAAACCCCGGGCGGCAGGAAGGGGTCCCTGCATCCAATTACTATGCCGTTGCAGGTGCAGGTCGAACAAGAAACTTAGATTTTCCTAACGATAATCGCATATCTGCTATCGATCTTGTTGATTACTCAGGAACGGCATCTCGTGATGGAATCATGACCGCAGGCCGTGGTTCCAAAGCTTCCCAAATTACCGATGGTTTAAGTAAAACGCTACTGATAGGTGAACGTTGGTATCATCTTCGCATTTGGACTGTAGGTGGTTATTGGGGACTTACCACGGCTGGACCGGATCGAACATATGGACTAAGTCTAAGAAACGCCGACGGAAGTTGGGACAAACCCGATCGCCCTATGACCGGCAGTGCAATTTTTTCGGCAACTGCTGTAAGAGGAAAATATCCACCGGGAGCAGCGCTTGATACAATCGGGTATTACTATCTACACGAAGATGACGATCGCCCAGGTCCGGTACCTGATGGTGTCAACTCTGATATCACTACCAACGAACTTCCCTTCGGTAGTTTCCACACCAACGGTGCCAATTTTGCCTACGGCGACGGAAGCGTTCACTTCTTAACAAGTAACATTGAACCCGCTCTTTATGTTTCGTTAGCAACACGCAATGGTGAAGAGAACATCACAGGAGACCTTTAAGCATAGAAATCAGTCGATTTTTTCATCAACAATGAAGAGAACTCTCGCAAAAACGAGATTTTTATCCGCATCGGCATTACGCAAATTACAATCAGACTAGTTAGATTAAATACTAGAGAAACAGCAATATAGTCCATTTGGGCAATAGGGCGAGAGAATTGGCAAAGACTTTTTAACTGACCTTATTCGTCTAAATTTTTAACGTTCACCTTAGGAGTGAGAACCAATGAGAGTTTTTAAAACGTTCGGCCTTATGTCGGCCATCGTGTGCGCTTGCAGCCTACTTGCGAGTTCGGCCACGGCAACGACTATTTTTAGCGACGACTTCGAATCGTACGCTGACACGACCGCCATGCAGGCCGTTTGGACTGCTGCTGGTGCAGGCTCACTGGACGCAGGGTTTGGAAATCCTGGTCAGTCCGCATCCCACCCTGGTGGAGCTCAGAATCAAGTATCAATTGCACCGGTCATACCAACGGCAGCTGCCCCGCTTGTTTACAGCGTTGACATTTACGACGATGGCACAAGTGCTAACAAGCGAATGACTGCAGGGCTTCGCAACGCGGGTGTTGCTAATCTTATTGAAATGGGAATGTACAATAATCCCAATCACTACGCTGTACGCGCCGTATTGCCTGGGCCAAGTTGGATTGCCTTTTCAAACATGGTCGATGATGCTGGAGATCCGATTGCTAATGAGCCTGTCGAAGGGTGGCATACCTACACAATGGTTCACGATGGCACGACAGCTACTTTCACGCTCGACCTTAATGGCGATGGCAACATCAACGCGACACAAGTTATCGCATCGGGATTCAACGCAGGTTTCGGATTCGACACGATTCGCATGTCAGTCGGACTTAGTTCCGCGGGCGGTGGTGCCAATTTCGACAACTACAGCCTCTCCATTGCCAGCGTACCCGAACCATCAACAGCTTTACTCGCTTTGATTTCATTGGGCGCTCTGGTAGGACGCCGTAAATCTTAAACGTAAGAACCCCGATTTTGCTTGGCACTTTGCCAGGCTAATATCTTGAAAAGTCTAATAGCTCCGGCCAGCCGTACCGATAAGGTTCAGGCTTGCCGGAGTTTTTTTATTTTTGTTAGAGAACTCTCCTAATAGCTACTGTAGTAGAGTCGAGAGATTGGTCTCGATTCGACCGTAGCTAGATGGGACTCGATGACCTAGATTGTTATTGTGACGATTCCTATTTTAGATCACAACCACACTACTTTTTCATCACGCTACTTCCTAAGTCGTAGGGCAGGAGCTAATTCTTAGAGCAGGAGGACTCGAATGCAATTAGCGATCATCCACCACCATCTGAATCGGGGTGGCGTTTCGCAAGTGATCGCAAACCACCTACGGTCATTGGCTAAGCTCCCTGCTGCCCAACGCCCCACTCGGGTCGTTATCTTTTACGATGGCCAACGCGTTGGTTGGCCCGATGATCCGCTGCAAGGTAGCAAAGTCTTT
>CAYGQU010000018.1:0-1494 GCA_964352045.1 uncultured Planctomycetaceae bacterium | reverse complement strand
GTTACCTCAAATCGGATACGATCTCCCCGATACGGAGGCAAATCCCAAAAGACTTGCAACCGAATTGCAAACCGTTTTTAGCGAAAACAACCTAAACGTCTCCGACACGTTGCTTCATGTCCATAACCACTCGCTGGGCAAGCTTGCTTCGCTTCCAAGTGCAATTGCTCTGTTGGCCGAGAGTGGCTGGAAGTTTTTACTACAAGTCCACGACTTTGCTGAGGATAATCGGCCCTCTAACTATAGGCATCTGACACAAGCAATCAACTCTAACCATGCCAACGGGATTAGCGATACGCTTTATCCTCAAGCCTCAAATCTTCATTATGCAACATTAACAAGTCGCGATGCTAATATTTTTATCACCGCTGGTTTAACAAAAGAGCGTCTTCACATACTGCCCAACCCTTGCTCGATATTGAATGATCTTCCATCTAAGATCATGGCAAGAGATCAAGTTTTGCCAGCGCTTAACCTTAGCTCCGAGACCTACCTTTTAACTTATCCCGTGCGTGGCATTCGGCGTAAAAACGTTGGCGAAATGCTTTTGCTATCGGCGTTGGCGTCATCGCCATCATGTTTTGCTATTTCTTTAGCGCCGAAAAATCCGCTTGAGAGAGTTTCTTTTGATCGCTGGCAAAAACTGGCTATCGACCTAGGTCTTCCCTGTCGTTTCGATACGGGAGGAGCCTATGGCATCGACTTTTTAGACCTCATCGCAGCCTCGGATGCAATTCTCACGACTAGCGTTGCCGAAGGGTTCGGCATGGTCTTCCTTGAAGCCTGGTTAGCAGGCAAACCACTTGTTGGCCGTGATTTGGTTGAGATAACCAATGATTTCCGTTCGGCAGGAATGAGGTTCAATGATCTTTATGCCGAGCTAAAAATCCCCTTAGAGTTAATAAACAAAAGGATAGTACTTGAAAAACTCAAAACGAATTACCGGAACATATGCCACGAATATCAAGTGACGATGACAGAAGATGCTTTGTTAGAAGATGAACTCAACGTGCTAATCGAAGCGGGCTGGATTGATTTTGGTCGGCTTCCCGTTACCGAGCAAGCTTCGCTCATCAGCCGAACAGCAAAGGACGATACGGTGCGAAAATGCCTTCTCAAAGCGAATCCTTCGCTACTCGACACACTAAAAACGAGTCTCGAAGAACGGCTTACCGATATCGAATCGAATGCTGAAGTAGTATCAATAATTTATTCCGAAGAAAATCTTGGAAAAAGACTTTCGGAAGTTTACGAAAAGATTCTTCGTTCAGAAAATTGCCTTTCGATTGAATCGTTATCCAATGGCAAGTCGCTCCTTCAGCACTTTGTAACTCCCCAAAATATTTTGCCCGTGCGAATCGAATCATGATTGAGAACGCTTCCAAACTGAATTTTTATGAAACCAAATTTAGTGCAATTATCAAACAACTCAGTTCGCCACTCGAACCGCTTGCGACTGGTGAAACAGCGAAGCTACCGAACTTCTATAACATT
>CAYGQU010000017.1:0-15913 GCA_964352045.1 uncultured Planctomycetaceae bacterium | reverse complement strand
ACCTCGAGGTTATGAGCCTCGCGAGCTACCTGGCTGCTCCACCCCGCGTCATGTGAGCCCCATATAATATCCCAGCTAACTCGGCTCCGCAAGTGGCCTAACGCCACAATAAAATTGCATTTTAGGCACTATTCTACGTCAACTCCGCTTCTACCCTGCTACAGGTTGATTGCGGGGAATCAATTTGGCCGATAATCTCGAAGTAGAGATAGTCTTAATTCGACTCGATTAAGACGCTTCTGGTTAACTTGAGGGCTTTTTGCAAAATTTCTCCGCTCCACCTCTGATTGCTTCCGATCCAGTTTCTCCTACGCCAATCGATGGCTTAGGACAAACTGAGGTTGGGTCTGCGCAAGATTCTTCTAACGAATTAGAAAATGCTGAGCCCGATGATAGCAACTTGCCATTGATTGATCTAAGTGGGTGGATTGATGGAGCGCCCGCTTGGCTAGCTAGCGCTGTACTTCATTTGTTGATTGTTCTTATCGGTGCCTTGCTAGTTTTTTCCACTGCGGAAGAGTCGTCACTCGATCTAACCGCTGTCTTTTCAGAAGACCAAGGTGAGCAACTTATCGAAGAAAGTCTCGATCTCTCACCGACGCTTGATCTCGAGGTTGAAGAACAATCTCTCACGCCCGAAACACTCGAACCGATAATTGAACCATTAGCACTTCCGCAACCGAGTGTTGTGACGCCCGAAGGAGCCTCCTTTACGACGTCTCTTGATAACCCCACGATCGGTGCTGCACTCAGTGGCCGAACGCCAGGAATGAAACAAGCGCTGCTGAAAGCGTACGGCGGAACTGAGGAAACGGAAGCCGCCGTGCTTGATGGACTTCGCTGGCTTGCCAAACAACAATCAAGCAATGGCAGCTGGAGCCTCAAAGGACCCTATAGTGACGGCATAAGAACGGAAAACAATGAGGCAGCGACTGCGATGGCACTTCTTGCTTTTCAGGGGGCGGGTCACTTGCCGGGCGATGAGGGCAATCGTTTTAGTCGCAATGTCGAAAAAGGTTGGAAATGGCTCTTGCCAAAACAAAATGCTAATGGTTCATTTTTCAATAATGGTTCGCATAATCATCGCTTTTATACGCATGCGCAATGCACGATCGCTTTGTGCGAACTCTATGCGATGACTGAAAATGACAGGTATCTAAAGCCAGCGCAGAAGGCAATCGATTATTTAATCGAAACCCAATCTAGCGAAGGGGGTTGGAAGTACGAACCTGAGTTTCGCAGCGATCTCTCTGTTACAGGCTGGGTTTTGATGGCATTAAAAAGTGGCCGCATGGCGGGCATCCATGTCCCAAGTAGTACTTTTCAACGCGTTAGTGAATTCCTCGATACCGTTAGTAGGGTTGGGGGCAGCCGCTATGTCTACGAACCAACCGAGCAATACAATCATGAAGCGTTGCCTACGATGACAGCCGAGGGGTTACTTTGCCGACAGTATCTTGGTTGGCCGAGAGGCGATACAAGGTTACGACAAGGAGTTGATCACCTGCTCAACAATCAGCCGATTTGGAAAGATGGCCGTCGCGACGTTTACTATTGGTACTACGCAACGCAAGTGTGCCGTCATCTTGGTGGCGATACCTGGGAGATTTGGAACAAAAAGATGCGTGTCGTCTTACCAGATCATCAGGTTATGCGTGGCAGAGAACGTGGAAGCTGGGATCCTGGTGGCGATGTCTGGGGCCGTATCGGAGGCCGACTCTACCAGACTTGCATGTCTCTTTATGTGCTGGAAGTCTATTACCGACACTTGCCCATTTATCAGCAAGAAGCAGTGCAGCAAGGTTTCTGATGCTAATCCGATAGTCATACTTTTTCAAAGTGAGCCTAGTAAAAAAGACAATAGACTTTATCCACGGTGACGCAGCGAAAACTTAGACCAGCTTGAGAGGCTTGATAGCTGATCAGCCTTAGGGCGAGTCTAAATAAGTAGACATTCAACCAATTCAAAGCCCCCTCCCCGAAAAACGGGGGTGGGGGATATGAAGTTGATGCTTTTAAGTCGCTCTCTTAATAAGAAATTTCTATGCTCTACCAATCAAATCGGTAGGTGATAATGTGGCATTTGGTAAGATGCACACCACGATAGAAAGCCTCAAAAGTATTCTGTCTTAGCAAAGAATGGTGTTATCAACAGGTGCAACGCTTGGTTTCAATCGTGCCACTATGATTCTCTCGATTACAATCTAGATTGACTTAAGAAGGATCACGCCGTTCAGCAAGCCAATCGGTGTGGAAAGTTCCCTCTTTGTCGATCCGCTGGTAAGTATGAGCACCGAAGTAGTCACGTTGTGCTTGCAGCAAGTTCGCAGGTAAGGTTTCTCGACGGTAGCCATCATAATAAGCAAGCGCTGTCGAGAATACTGGAACAGGAATGCCAAGCGTTGCAGCTGATGCGACCACATGACGCCATGCCGATTGCGCTTCATCCACTGCTTTTGCGAAATAGGGAGCAAGGAGCAAGTTCTCTAGCTTAGGGTCTTTATCAAATGCTTCTTTGATTCGGTCGAGAAAAACCGCACGAATAATGCAACCACCACGCCACAGCATAGCACAATCACCGTAGTTCAAAGGCCAATCGTGTTCTTCTGCAGCGGCTTGTAACTGGACAAATCCTTGGGCGTAGCTAACGATCTTCGAGGCATACAACGCTTGCTGAACCGCGTCGATAAATTCTTTTTTGTCACCACTATAAATCGGACTAGGGCCGCTTAGCACCTTGCTAGCTCGAACGCGTTCTTCCTTTCGCGCCGATAGAGCCCGAGCATAAACCGCCTCGGTGACGAGCGTACTAGGAGCCCCCAAGTCGAGAGCGAGTTGGCTCATCCATTTACCAGTGCCTTTGGCGCCAGCACGGTCCATTACTTTGTCAACGAGATAGCCATCGCCATCAGAGTCTTTTACGCTAAAGATATCTCGCGTGATTTCGATAAGATAGCTGTCGAGATCACCTTTGTTCCAATCAGCAAAGACTTCGTAGATTTCATCGTTGCTTAGGCCAAGTGCCTCTTTAAGCATTGAATAGCCTTCGCAGATGAGCTGCATGTCACCATACTCAATGCCGTTGTGAACCATCTTTACATAATGCCCTGCCCCGCGTGGACCAACCCATTCGCAACAAGGAATGTCATGATTGGGTCCCACCTTAGCAGCAATTGCCTGGAAAATTGGTTTCAACGCAGGCCACGCATCGGGCGATCCACCGGGCATCATGCTAGGACCTTTCAAGGCGCCCTCTTCGCCACCCGATACCCCTGTTCCCAGGAACAACAATCCAGACTCTTCCACTGCCTTCGTACGGCGTTCGGTATCAGCATAATAAGTGTTGCCACCGTCAATAATAATATCACCAGGCGAGAGAAGCGGCGTGAGCGTTTCGATTAACGCATCGACGGCTGGCCCTGCTTTAACCATCAGCATGACCTTACGAGGCGTGGCAAGGTTCTTGACCATTTCTTCGATCGAATGACATCCAACGAATTGCTTGCCTGCAGCCCGTCCTTCGATAAACTCGTCCACCTTGCTCGTCGTACGATTGTAAACCGCCACCTTATAGCCACGGCTCTCGACGTTGAGGGCTAAATTTTCTCCCATAACGGCCAAGCCGATGAGGCCAAAATCGCAAAGTTCGCTCACGAGGATTACTTTCTTTCAGGTGGAGCCGGTCCGATCCCTTCAACAGGTTGGAGCAGCTAATAGACGTCGATTAAGTGTCAGTATGCAAGCCAAACCCGTCTGACCTGCCTTTTCCAACTGTGTTTTACTCTCTAAGAGAAACAACATTAGATCATCGGTAGAAAGATCCGTTTGGTCAATATGCCTTATCCAACCTCTGGATTCATTCTGTATTCCTAAAAACTGAAACAAACTAAAACTGCCCCGAAATTAAACTCCCTATTCATCTACCTTTATGGGCTTAGATAAAATCCTAGAAAAGCGAAAATAAGGGGGTAATAATTCGATTCTCCTGTTGATCTCATTTAGTACTGCTGAATAACGCTCATCGTCCGTGCTGCCATAATTTGCCACAAATTCTTTCTGTGATAATCCCTCGACGAGCCCTTCTAGCGAAGGCATAAAGTGATTGATCTCGAAACGATCTGCAAGAATTGCAGGAGTAATCGAACCATCGCGCAGCGTTTTGGCAAATCGAATTCCTGCTTCGTCAGCTGCAATATCGGCAAAACTAAATCCAGTTCCATCGGGAAGCGAATCAAACGCTTCTTTGGCGTAGCCCCAGAATCTTGCTTCCTCTTCTCCTTGTAGGAGTGTTATAGCGGCAGAGATGACAAAATGAAGAAGCGAGTCACTTCGAGACTGGGCAGTAGGTTGTCCAATAACATTCATTCTTATTTGCCGCTGTCTTATTGGATCGGCTCCATTTGACAACTCCTCAAAATAAGCAAACCGATTCAAGGCAGAAGTGCGGTCAATCGCGAGTGGAATTGTGAAGATGAATGCACGAGCCTGCATATCTGCTGATAGCTGGCTATCTGCAACGCATTTGGCAATCGTTTTTATGTAGAGGTTCGTTAATCCCTCTTGATCAATCCTCGAAGCCAAATTCGTAACACTAGGTGGGAATTCTTTGCCATTAGCAACAGGCAAGGGGCGACGTCGGTTTTCAGCAGCTACTTTGGTAACTTCAGATAAGCAACGTCGTACGACGGTTTCAAAGCTTTCAATCTCTTGCTCGTTTACGCCTAGATTTCGTGAAGCTCTCTTAGCAAGCATTGCCGAAGAAGGGTCATCGGGAAGTGCTTTATTAAGCGTATGGTAGATCGAAGCGAGCAACATTCGATTGGATGGAGAGATCATCTCGAAATGCTTGATTTTTCGATTGCGTAATTCTTCGCTAACAGTCGCTATGGCGAGTGTATTAAGTGGATCAAATTGAATTTGTATTGATTTCAGCCGCGTGTCACTTGCACCTAAAGTAGGACGCATAACACTGGTTGGCTCGGGGCTATGCGAGGCGCCTAGATAGTGTCCTAATTCATGAACCAGAACTTCGATTCGTTCGGTTTCAGAAACTTGCGGCGCCCATTCTCGAACGAGCAAATGGCTTCTCAAGGGGCCTCTTGTACCGCCAAGTCGACGTTTACCACGACGGTGTAATTCGAGCTGACTAGAAAAGCCAACTGCTACAATTCCCTCGGGTGGAGTTACCTTTGCTTCAAAGTCAGCAAGAATTGCCGAAAAATCATGGAGCCGATTATCCGATTGCCAACGACCAAAACCGACTAGATCAACCGATAAACCAGTATGCAATCGAATGACTTCCGAGGCAGCGGCAACACGCGCCTTGAGTCGCTCTTGCCATTTCTGGGTGGTCATCATTTCTTCCTCATCGACATAAACCATGAGGCGAATTGAACTGATTCGAGCAAGCTTTCTTTCTTGCTCAGGAAACCTTTCATTACCTGCGAGTTCCGGTAGCGGCTTCTTCCCGAGTGCAATTTGGCGTAAAGCAATATGGCCCGCATGGCCACTCTGCGAATGCGAAAAATAGTAGATGGACCCTAGGGCAACTTGCTGTCGAATCACTTGTTCTTGGGTTTGGTAGGTTATCCAAGGAGCTTCATTTGAAAAAAATGGTCGTGAACTGGTTGGTTCTAAGGTAGTCACCAAATTTTCTTGAGAAGTTTGAATCGACAATAAAACTGGCCGATTCGTACGATTGTTAAGTACCACAACGCCCGCATAGAGCGAATTTGCTAAGAAGATTATAGCCCCTGATAATAGAACAGAAGCAACAAATCTTTCTCGCATAGATTCATTGATTCCAGCTCTTAACCATGAAGACTTGCGATTTGCTGGAAAAACGTGTGACATGGCTTTATTCTACCCGTTCTCAAGCCCCTGTCATCTGCTTATGAATTTATCTTGTTACCTCGTTGCTTAACTCATTCATACAGAAGCCATGTCATGACGACCAGCGAACTCCTGGATACCCCACTCAACAGCTTCAGCCAACAACTCGGGATCACACGGCTTATGTAAAAAACGCTCAACAAGCCCATTGTATTTTGATTCTGCTTGGACGTTGGTTTGAGAATCTTGGTTCCCTGTAAGTAAAAACAATATGGTTTTAGGGCTGAGCTGCTTGGCTTTTTGCAAGAAAACTTTTCCATTCATTCTTGGCATACTCAAATCCGATAAGATGACAGCGTAGGCTTCAATATCTTTTCGTTTTGGCAAGGATTCAATCATTTCCAGCCCTTCACTACCTGACAGGGCAATATCAATTTCAAAACGACGTCCAAAGCAACGCTTTGTGCATCGTAATAGCATTTCGTCATCATCGACGAGTAAAATATTTTTTATCATGTATCGACCTGCCATATATGGCTTGTAAATTGATAGACGATGGAATTAGTAAGCAAACGTTTCAAGCTGCTCCGACCGCTTCGCTTCGGACATACTACGGTCGATCTTTACCGATTTTTCGAGTTGGGGCCGATCTGCAATTTTTGCTGCAATCTTGATACGAATTCTTGTTCCCTCCCCAAGCTTGCTATGCACAGAAATATTCCCACGATGTTGCTGCGTTATGATCTGTTGGCATAAGGCCATTCCTTGGCCTGTTCCTGCACCAATCTTCTTTGTGGTAAAGAAGGGATCAAAAATACGCTTAGCGGTTTCTTGATTCATGCCGCAACCCGTATCGGTTACTTCAATCACAATGTAGTTACCAAGATTTTTGGTCTTTATAGTAATGGTACCCAATTCAGTGAGTGCCTCTTCCGTTTGCTGTGCTTCAATAGCATCAGACGCATTGACCAACAGATTGACAAAGACTTGACTTAATGTCCCCGGATCGCACTCAATCGGCATAAGCTGAGGACACAAATCCATAACAAGAACGGCATGATTCTTCCAATGATTCTGAGCAACCGCAACGGTGCTTTCAATCAGGTGCTTCAAATCGCAGCTGACCATTTTATCTTCACCAGGATGCGAAAGTTCTTTCATCGCGCGAATAATCTTAAGAACACGACCAATCGCTTCGGAACTATCTTCAATCGCTTGGGGGATTTCATGACAAGCGAGCGTTGTTTCCGAATTACCAAGCAACTCGGATAATGTTTGCTTAATTATTTTTGTATCTTCGCTCGATTCAACCTGGGCAAGGCTAGCGTTGACTTCTTCTAACGTCCCTAAAACTCTTTTTGTGGTTTCACTAAGGAATTGCACGTTCATTCCGACGCATTGAAGCGGAGTATTGATTTCATGAGCTACGCCGGCAGATAATTCCCCTATTGATTTAAGCTTCTGTGCTTGCCGTAATTTTGACTCCAAGGCATTTCGCTTTGTAAGATCAGTCCCTATCGCTACGAAAACTTCACGTTGCTCGTATTCTGCCATTTGTAGCGTAAGCAGAAATGGGTAGGTTGACCCATCTTTACGAACATGCACTATCTCGCATTCGATACGATCGGTCTTACCCCCGACAAGATCGAGAATACGGCATTGGAGTTCTTTCTTATCACCACCGGTCGTTTGCCTTGGACTCATAGACCGAAGTTCTTCCAAGTTGTAACCCAAATTCTCTCTTGCCCCGCGGTTCACTTCAAGAAAAAGTAACGTTTCTGCATCAATGACGTAGACTTCGTTCAAAGAATCCTCAATGATCCGTGCCATGCTTACATCTTTTAGTTCTGCCTTCTTGCGGTCATCGATGTCGATTAGCACTCCTGACACACTTTCTGGCAAACCATCTTGTCGATATTGGTTGACGCTACCCAAGGCCTGAACCCACACGTATTTACCATCCGATCTTCTAACTCGAAATACGCAATCGAATGATTCGGACCGGGGCATCGCCTTGATTTTTTCTAGACTCCATTGAGGTTTATCATCATCATGCAAGAGTGATCTAAACGACTCGATACTCGCTTCTAAAGCCAATTCGGGGCACCCCATTAAACGATACCAATCTTGGCTTAATTCAAGATAGCCCGTCGCGACATCCCAATGCCAAATACCTATTCGGCCTCCTTGAATTGCCATTTCTAAAGAGCGTTGATTAGTTTCCAACTGCATCGCCATCGCATCAGCCTCACGTATTGCTGCGCGATAACGATTTTCATCAATCCAATTATCTGTTCGGTCGATCTGAAATAGGATCAGACGATTCTTTGAAAGCCTTTTGAAACGTATCTCTAGTTGACGTGTTTCATTAATAAAGCTTACTGTATATCGAGATCGAAACTCATCCGTCTTACCGGCTACTAACTCGGAGAATCCTTTTAAGATTTCTGAAGATCCTTTAGGATCGAATTGACAGATAAGATCGAAAAGTGATCTTAAGCTTTTCTGTGGCTGTGCATTAGTGTAACAGCAGACTGATTGAATAAACTGCTCCCAATTCTTATTACAATGAATGAAGAGACCCTCGTCGTCTAACAAACATATCTGCTTAATGGTATTGTCCAAAACACTTCTAGCAAATACTGCTTTTGAAGTCTTGTTACGCAGAAATAGAAGGCAGTAGAGCAGTAGCGAACAAACTACACTGCCTAGTATGACTAATACTAAAACTTCGTTAGACAAAGCAACCGACATAAGATCACTGCAATACTTTCTTTAAGACAGGCTACCCAAATTGAAGGGAGTGTCTTATGGCTTCGTGAAATGTAGATGGATCATACAAAAGGTTAGATCACCTGCTTCAGCAAGCCTCAGAATTGGCATAACCTTACGGTAGTCCGGAAAGATGCTAGACGGTTATAACAACTTTGTTAATTATACTGCCTCATAATATTCCTTTTTTATGACTAAGCCGCGTGGCCTTCGTGTACGTTATCGGCTTTGTCATAGCTTTGGATCGCGGTGTAGACCTGCTCGACGGCTAGATCTTTCATGCAACGATGGTGTCCTAACGGACAATCTCGCTCCCAGCAGTACTGGCAATCAAGTGAGAGCGATAAAGTGGTCTCACAGGTGTAATGGGTTTTTGTCACATTCGGATCGGTGGGTCCAAAGATTGAAACAACTGGTTTACCAAAAGCAATTCCAAAGAAACGCGGACCACTATCGGTACTTACTAAGAGGCGACTTCGACGAATCACTTCTTTGGAGAGGCCAATTGGCGAATCAAAATCTGCCAAGCTGACTACACGATCCGAACCGGCAAGTTCGACAATTTCCCGAGCAGTCTCTCGCTCAGCAGGGCCGCAGTTTACTAAGATGCTGTTATTGGTTTCCTTGACAAGCCGTTTTGCCAGGGCAGCAAATTTTTCTTTTGGCCAACTTTTCGCGTCGCCATAAGCGCCACCAGTGTTGAAAACAATTACTTTTTCGCCAGCAGGCAATGAAAGATGACTCCAAACTTCATCAGCCCGCCTGCGATCGTCATCCGTCGTTGACAACCGTAGTATGGGGGCTCGCCACTCGCCCCCGGCTGCGTAAGCCAAATTCAAATAAGAATCAATTGCAGGAAGGGGTGTACGTTGACCATGCCGAACGGGTTCCGTGAGCTGAGTTGTGAGCAGCCACTTTCGACCATCTCGCAGGTATCCGATGCGTTCTTTTGCACCACTTCGCCAAGCAAGCCAAGCGGTTCGCATCGAGTTCGTTAGTAGAACGATTGCGTCGAGGTTCTCCTCACGTAAGGCTTTGATTACCGCTTTACCACGCAATTCAGCCTGGTCAGCTCTCGGTTTGTAATGGATCGTGCGATCAAAATAGCCGAGCCCTTCGACAACATCATTCACATAAGGTCGCATGACGCCCACAACATGGCCGTGGCGGCCCGCAAGTTGGCGAAGCGAGTCAAGGGCTGGCGTTGCCATAACAACGTCGCCGATCCAGTTCGGAAGAAAAATACCGAGTCGCATCCGTGCGGCCTGTGGAAAAAGTCAAATGAGTGGTGCTAGCAGAGCGAGCTGCCTAAGTTGCTACTATTGGTAGACTAACCTAGTTACCCTCATTCAATCAATGCGAATCTGAGAGGTCACAAAACGCAAATCACACGTCTCAGAAACTGCAACCATGACCCATCCGGCTAAAATATCAAGAAATAAATTACAATAAGACCTAGCACATACCATAAGGGTAGGTTTGTCAATAACTTGTCCACTACGCAAACTCTAAATCACGGCTGCGTAAATCTTCCTCTAACTGTTCGGTAGTAGTGAATAGCACAGCGTCGATCCCACAGGCTATTGCGCCTTCTACATTCTCTTGGCGATCATCGACGAAAAAGAGGGCTTGCGGATCAAGCCCAACCGCTTCGGCAGCTGCCTGGTAGATCATCTTTGCAGGTTTCATTGCCTTGAGCTGGAAACTGGCCAACCGAGTTTCAAAGCATTCCAATAAGACAGGGTACCGCCCATCAGTAAAAAATCGCCAATGGGCGCTATTTGTATTGGAAAGAATTCCGAGTCGGTGATTGGCATTGTGCAGTCGACGAACCAAATCGAACGAGGGTTCGATCGGGCAAAAGATATCGCTAGCTGCATGAGTTAAGGCAGCTCGTTCGGGGCGACCCGATAGCTCATCAGGTACCAATTGTGAGCATAGCCAATCAAAAAATTCCTCTTCACCGATCATACCACACTCAAGCTTCCACAACGGATCTCTCTCGGTTCCATTGGTAGGTAAAATCAATTGTTCGAGTATTTCAGCCGTAGTGTTCAGTACATCGGCTACCTGTTGGCACATACGAGCGTGGTCAAAATCAAGTAGAACTTTGCCTAAATCGAAATAAAGAAACTGTGGCGGCATACAAAAATCCTAAAAGTGTGTTGGCATTCAAGCAAGTACCTAACGCCCTTCGATTATCGTAACGTATTGTAAATATGGCTCTGGCCACCGATGTTGATGTGAAAGTGTCCCGAAACTCCCCTCGCCCAACCGAACCTTTACAAGTTAGAATGCTCGGTTAAGAGTTAACCTATCATCGGCATGAAAGGCCCTTTAGAACTCACTCAGACTTCTTACCAGCCCTGTCTTAAATAGTTATCAACACATCCTATTATGTCCACGCCATTAAATAAATACAGTCGTCAAATCACCCAACCTAAGTCACAAGGTGCCAGCCAAGCGATGCTCTACGCCACGGGCATGACCGAAGACGACATGCAAAGGCCCCAAGTTGGGATCGCCAGTGTTTGGTATGAGGGGAACCCCTGTAATATGCACCTCATGGATTTGGCGACCCAGGTTAAAGAAGGAATGGCACCAGCCGACTTGGTTGGCATGCGTTTTAACACGATTGGTGTCTCCGATGGTATCTCAATGGGAACCAGCGGCATGTCCTATAGCCTGCAGTCACGTGACATCATCGCCGACTCGATTGAAACCGTTATGCAAGCACAATGGTACGACGGCCTGATCGCTTTGCCTGGATGTGACAAGAACATGCCAGGCTGTCTGATCGCCATGGGACGTCTAAACCGACCGGCGATCATGATTTACGGTGGTACAATCAAGCCTGGCTTCACCAAGCTCAGTGGCTCCGACGAAAAGCGTGATATTGTCTCAGCATTTCAGTGCTACGGCGAATTCCTGGCCGGCACCATTACCGAAGAAGAACGAGGTGAGATCGTCCGTAAAAGTTGCCCCGGAGCGGGCGCTTGTGGTGGCATGTACACTGCCAACACTATGGCATCGGCCATCGAAGCCATGGGCATGTCGCTTCCCTACAGCAGTAGTATTCCTGCGGAAGACCAAGAAAAAATTGACGAATGCCATCGTGCGGGTAAAGCAATTCGGATCCTACTAGAAAAAGATATCAAGCCGCGTGATATCATGACTCGTCAAGCCTTTGAAAACGCAATGGCACTAATCATGGCTGTCGGAGGGTCTACCAATGCCGTCTTGCATCTGATCGCCATGGCCCGTTCGGTTGATGTGGATTTAACCATTGATGATTTCCAGAAAACAAGCGATCGTGTCCCTTTTGTTGCTGATCTCAAACCCTCGGGTCGATTTGTTCAGGAGGATTTGCACCGTGTAGGTGGAACACCAGCCGTTTTGAAACTTCTGCTAGAAGAGGGACTAATCGAAGGTGATTGCCTCACCGTCACCGGTAAAACGCTTGCCGAAAATCTCTCCAGACTCCCTGGACTCAGCGAAGGACAGGAAGTCATTCGGCCCCTTTCCAATCCTTTTAAGCCAACAGGTCATATCCGGATTATGAAAGGGAATTTCTGCCCCGACGGAGCTGTTGCGAAAATTACGGGCAAAGAAGGTTTGCTATTTACCGGCACTGCCAATTGCTTCGACTCTGAGGAGGCAATGCTGAAGGCACTCGAAGATAAAAAAATCAAGAAGGGGGATGTGGTAATCATCCGCTACGAAGGTCCCCAGGGTGGTCCCGGCATGCCTGAGATGCTGACGCCAACCAGTGCTATCATGGGAGCTGGCCTTGGCAAAGACGTAGCACTCATAACCGACGGACGCTTCAGCGGAGGTTCCCACGGCTTTATTGTTGGTCACGTTACGCCCGAGGCCCAAGTCGGAGGCCCCATTGCTTTGGTACAAAATGGCGACAAGCTAACGCTGGATGCTGAAGCAAACTTAATCACCGTCGATATCAGCGACAGCGAGTTGGAAACACGCCGTAAAGCTTGGAAGGCACCTCCCTATAAAGCAACTCGTGGCACGCTTTACAAATACATTAAAAATGTTAAAAGCGCTTCAGAAGGTTGTGTCACGGACGAATAAAAAAAGAATTTGATTACCACCGTAAAAAGCATAAGCCCCGATCATCTTGTAATGATCGGGGTTTTTTATGCCCTAGAAGTGCTTTGTTTATCTCAATCGGTATTTAGAAACCATAGGGCTGGCGAGCAATGCGACTCAGCAAGCCGTTCGCAGCAGCAGCGGTCGTACCCGAAGTAAATTGTTCGGTACGGTTGTCGAAGCCAAGCTTTTGCCCCATGTGCCATGGGGTTTTGTCGAAATCAACTCCGGTTTCGGTCAGCTGACGATTGTAGCGCCCTGCTATCTCTGAGAGGAGGGGTGAATCGGCAACCGACGATTCTATTGCTCTCGCGTCTACCGCTGCACCAACGCGAGCGGTTGCATTGGCCAAATGAGATAAACAGGAAGAGTAATAGGCACTTTCGAGTGATGAATTATTCTTTAGAGGATCATTCAAACGAATCGATTCAACAAAATTCGGGTAATGCGTAACGCCGGAATCGCCTTGTACCTCACGGATAAGCTTACCATCAAGGTCGTAGTATTTTGCTCTACCTCGCCTTGCGACAACGGTTCCCTTCTCGCAACTGACCATGACGCCAACAGCCGGGCTTTTGGGGTAATTCCCTACGTCGTAAGTCTTACCTTTAACCATGTTACGAACTTCAAATACGACAGGAATATCGTTGCCGAAATCGAATTCTGAGAATTGCATATTATAAGAGTTCCCAGCATCGTTCCATACAAACCGACCACCCGAACTTCTTACCGACTGAGGATGCGTGGGATCCCCCAACAACCAGCGGATCATATCAAGCTCATGAGGCCCTTGGTTTCCCATATCACCATTGCCTGTGTTGTAATCCCAATGCCAATCGTAGTGATAGTTGGGTCGATAGATCGGCAAATCCTCGGCAGGTCCAAGCCACAAATCGTAGTTAAGCGTCTTGGGTGGCGGAACTTTGGTAGACGACTTGCCAATGCCGACTCGTTCTCGGTAACAGAAACCGTGGACTTTTTGGATTGCTCCATACTCGCCTGCTTGGATCGCATGCCAGGCTTCTGTGATTGCGACGTCTGAGCGATTCTGAAATCCAGCTGCCGTTAGCATACCAGTCTCGGAAATTGCTTGTAGCATTTGACGCCCTTCAACCAAGTTGTGGCAGACAGGTTTCTCGGTATAAGCTGCTTTGCCAGCTCGGCAAGCATCAACCGCCATCTTGGCATGCCAATGGTTTGGGGCTGCGATGATAACCGCGTCGATATCATCACGATCGAGAATTTTTCGATAATCTTCATACGCATCAGGGGTATACCCTAATTGAGCACTAAATTCTTTATTACGCATGCCGCGCGTGGCCGAATCGGGATCACACACAGCAGCAATTTTTACTTCGTTGACTGGAGAGAAATACTTGAAGAGCTCTTTCGCTCTTCCTCCCATGCCTAACATGCCTAACCGTACTTGGTTATTCGCCCCCAATACGTTGGCCTTCGATACCAAGGAAAATTGCGTAGCGGCAATTCCAAGAGCGCCGGTTTTAAGAAAGTCGCGTCGTCTAATCGAAGTAGATTTCATAGGAAAGATTCGCAAAAGGATGAGGGGTATCGCTTAACTACATCTTAGTAATAACAGTCTGTGGTAACCACTGTCAAACTACTCGATACATAAAACTAGAACCAAAATAAAAATCTGTTTTTGACGAAAAATATTCGAGATTAGCAGTCCAATTTTTATCACAACCAAAGTACCTGGTTAAGAATGTTTTTTTCTTGGGGGATAGCTTATTTGAAACTTACAAAGCATACGGCTCGCCTGCTTCATCGAGTTCCCAAACCGTTCGATAGCTTCCATGCTGTTGAAAAAAATCAAGCAGGTCTGCATAGAATGGATTCCCTGCCAGGGTGGCGCTATCGCCGATCGCTCGTAATGCGCGTTTGGCACGCGTTAAGGCAACATTTGTTCGGCGTGTATCTGCCAAAAAGCCGATCTCGCCTGCTGGATTGCTTCTCACAAAAGTTATCAGTACGACTTCTTTTTCTCTTCCTTGAAAACCATCGACCGTATCTATCTCAAGGCTATCAATTCTTAGTCGATTGCGCAACAATCGGACTTGGGCCGCGTAGGGAGCGATCACAGCAATTTGACTTGGGTCGACGCCTGACTCAGTAAAACATTTGACTTGATTGACAATCCAGTTCGCTTCTTTCGTGTTGAGTTTGCTTTCGCCATCGGGCTCATATGCTTCATCCCAACCGGCACCTGCGGAATCCCAGAATTCTATCACCGGTGTCTCGTTAAACTCATTGTTTACGTTTTCTAAATCGCATAGTTGATGTCGCTCGACCGAAGAATCAGCAACAAGCTCACCATCGTAAAAGTGATCGCTAGAAAAACGCATAATCGTCTCGTGCATGCGGTACTGCACGGTCAAGCGTTTGAATATAGGATTACCAAGCTGGTTCACGATCCGTTCCATAGGGCTAATGCTAAAGCCCTCCTTAGCCGCTTCTCTCGAAACAACGGTAGGAGGCAACTGACAATGGTCACCTGCCAGCACAATTCGATCCGCCCTAAGAACAGCCTGCCAAATCGCGGGTTCCGTCGCTTGGCAGGCTTCATCGATTACGACGAGATCAAAGTGCCTGTCACCTAGTAAATCTTCGTCGATCGTTAGTGTCGTGCAAACAACATCAGCCGAACTTAGCACTTGCTGGACAATATGTCGCTCAAGCATGCGAGCCTGTTGCCGAAGACTCTTTGCTTCGGCATAGCTATCGTTACGACGGTTATGAGCTTGCCTTGATCTAGCAGGCTTTGAAGCACTTCGCATTAACCCTTCAGCTTCTCGATACATCTCTCGGATAATCGAATTCGAATCATCTGCTTCAACCAATTCGTCGAGCGTATGGCCACGAAGTGACTCGAAAACCCTTGCTGGATGGCCAACTCGAATCACCGATGGCATGAGCGCAACCAGACGTTCTAACAAATTGTCAACAGCCGTGTTGCTTGGCGCACATGCAAGTACTTTCGCACCTGACCGAACTGCTTGAAATATCACCTCTGCTAGCGTCGTTGTTTTGCCAGTACCGGGAGGTCCATGCAAAATTGCCAAATCCTGAGCCGCAAGAGCAAATCGTACTGCCTCTTGTTGCGATGGATTCAATTGCGTCGCAAAGTCGATAGGCCGATTCTTGTCGAACCGTGGCTCTTGAAGATTCAATATCGTATCGCGAA
>CAYGQU010000016.1:14775-15917 GCA_964352045.1 uncultured Planctomycetaceae bacterium | reverse complement strand
GCCAGGTTCACCGCCACCCTCACGAAATGGCTTGGGCCGAAAGCGTAGGAAACGATATCCGCTGTTGTCTGCTTCTACTTTGCGAATGTTTTTTCGCAAAACACTACGCGACTTGTAGGATTGATTGGTGAGGTAGGCTTCCCAATTATCAAATCGTGAGTAATCTATGATCGAAGTTTTGAGTTGCTGTGTTGTGGTTGATTTTAGCCCAGCAATCTGCATAGCATTGCTTGTTCGGCCATTATCATTCGCCACCCACCTTGGCTCGAACAAGTCCCAAGTCCGAGGCAATGATGCGAGGTGTTTCATGGCGACTGCCATGGTTGCCGTAGGAGAACTACCTAGTGGCATAAATTGGTTCCCCCAATCATTGAGCGGGTAAGTGAGCACCCGAATTGGTCCCAAGCGAGACTCTTCTATTTGTTCGACTAACGGAACAATACCAATCGTCGAGTTGCCTGATCGAACAATCAAGACCCGAAGCCGCTTCCCCTCAGAATGATGCCGCCAATAGACTTGTAGCCATTCGAGCGTGTTGAAGAAGGTGGCACCAGCCGTTTGTCGATGCAGAATTGACCAATCAAGGTGATAGCTCGTTAGTGAGTCGATGTCGTTGATCTCGACAACTTCAGCCATGAAAAACTCTGAAAGAGAAGAAAAGAAATTAAGCCAGATACCTTGCTTCAGGTGAGAGCAATCGGTATGCCAAGCCGTTTGTTGTCTAAAGCAGCTTGATGACTGATAAAATCGCTTTATTCGCACCCCTCTCGTGTGGCGACATGTCAACATGAGGTTTTCTTGCCACACTCGATTTAAGAGAAGTGCCTGTGTTAGCGATTCGCAAAATATTCGCTAGAATGACACCGTTATGAAAACGAACGAACTTATCGACGCCATTCACGCTTCTGCTTGGCAAGGTGTGATCGCTGTCACCGGTGGCGGGAGCGGAGCCTTGAGCGCTTTGCTTGGCCGACCAGGTGCCTCGGCAACGCTGCTCGAAGCAGTGGTTCCCTACTGCGAAACCGCGCTGGTCGAGTTGATTAAATTCAAACCCGAGCAAGCATGTAGCGAACCAACTGCTCGACAAATGGCGATGGCTTCGTTTCAACGCGCGCAGCACTTAACGAATGAGTTGAATCAGC
>CAYGQU010000016.1:2055-14765 GCA_964352045.1 uncultured Planctomycetaceae bacterium | reverse complement strand
AATCAGCCTAAAGAAATTAATCGTTCCCTTTTTGGACTTGGTGCAACGGCAAGCCTTGCAACCAATCGACCGAAGCGTGGCGACCATCGGCTGTACGTTGCTATTCAAACCTTTGAACAAACGATCTCACTTTCGATACAACTCGACAAAGGAGTACGGACTCGGACCGAAGAAGAATCAATAGCCAGTCATGCCATTCTTGTCATGCTTGCCCAAGTAACAGGAATTCGTCCGATGGATCTGACAAAAAGCCCTCCCTGTATGGAGGCAAAATACTGTTCAAGCGAAGTCGATCCTACATGGAGCCCTTTGCTGTTGGAACCAACCTACGGGGTACAAGTCGAACCTATTGAAATAACTAGTAGGGATGAAACTCCTAAGCTCATATTTCCAGGGGCCTTCAATCCTTTACACGAGGGACATCGTCAAATGGCATCGGTTGCCGAATCAATTACTGGCTCGCCGGCTTGGTTCGAGCTATCGCTACGTAACGTCGATAAACCACCACTCGATTTTTTGGAACTTATTCATCGTCTCGAATCTTTTGGTAAAGATCGCGTGTTACTAACCAACGCTCCGACGTTTGTTGAAAAAGCAAAACTTTATCCTGGATGCCAATTTATCGTTGGTGCTGACACGCTGCTTCGTATCGGTCAGACTAGGTACTATCCGGGCGACATCTCGAAACGTGACGAAGCCCTAGCGTCGATCCAACGTGCTGGTTGTCGATTCCTCGCGTTTGGCCGACTCGTCGAGGAGGAATTCTGTACTTCGCACGATCTCGATATTCCTGCTGCTTTGGCTGAGATTACTGATATGGTACCTCCTGAACAATTTCGTTGCGATCTTTCTTCTACCGAATTACGAGGTGAAAGCCTTGCCGATGGCTAGGTGAATTGCAGTCGGCTGAAATCCAGCATACGATTTCCCTTAGCATTCATTCCTGTTACTGCCTTCCTGCTCACTGCCAACTCCTTCCACACGTTTACCTTCTTCAATTTCTCTTTGTTACTATGACAACTACGCAGTCTCCTAAAAATGTCGAACGCTTTTACGCGGGAATTGATGTCGGTGGTACGACGATCAAGCTTGGCCTCGTTGACGAGCAAGCCAATTCGCTTGCTTATCAAGCAATTTCTACCGAACAGGAAAAAGGTCCTGAAAAGGCTGCTAAGCATGTTGCCACTACGATTGAAAAAATGATTACGTCGGCAGGGCTCGATCGAGACCGGCTTGCCGGCGCGGGACTCGCAACCCCGGGCCCCATGGATATTCCCGGCGGTAGACTGCATTGCCCGGGTAATCTCCCCGCATGGCACAACGTACCGATCCAAAAGATCTTCGCCGACGCCCTCGGCATGTCAATTGAATTTGACAACGATGCTAACGCAGCTGCTTATGGTGAATATTGGGCTGGCGCGGGTCAAAAACTTAACAGTATGGTGATGTTCACGCTCGGAACAGGCGTTGGTGGTGGAATTGTAACCAAAGACAAACGTGGAGCAGTCCAAGTCCTGCAGGGTGCGCACAGTTGCGGTGGTGAACTGGGGCATATGGTTATTGATTGCTCAGAAGACGCACCACTTAGTTCGCTCGGCACGCGTGGCACACTGGAGGGTTACTGCGGTTCTTATGGCGTCGTAGGACAAGCCAAAAGGCTCTTAGCCGATAGCTATGTCGAGACTGCCTTGCGTGATAGCATTGCCGAGGGGGAAAAGCTCTCGCCTCTCCTGATCGCCAATACTGCCGAAGCAGGTGATAAAGTCGCAAGGCAAATCATCATGGACACAGCACGTTATCTGGCAATGGGCGTCACTTCGGCAATCCTCACGATTGACCCCGAAGGTGTCGTGATTGGTGGAAACCTCACGTTTGGTGGTGCCGGTCATCCGCTTGGTGAAGAGTTCATGGCAGAGGTTCGAAAACATACATACGAACGAATCTTTCCGAACTTACGAGATAAGATTACGATCGAATTCGCCCAGCTCGCAGGCAAAGCAGGCTACATCGGAGCAGCAGGCTTATCTTGTCGGCCAAATTGAGTTAGTTGCCCAACGTGAACTAGCCTGCATGGTTAATTATCATTGCTCAAGGATCAATAATGACTTCACCCATTGAATCGCTCATCGCGACTGGCACGAAGCTTTGGCTCGACTCGGTCGAGCCTGAGTTGGTTACCAAAAATCGAAAATTGGGTGCCACGGGGGCTACTTCTAATCCGATCATTATTTCGGGGCTACTTGAATCAGGCAAATATGACAAGGAGCTTGCCAATTTGATTGCCGAGGGGCACGATGACGAAGGGGTTGCTTGGGCCCTTACGAATGATGTTGTCTGCACAGCACAGGAGGCTTTCCATGACGTTTGGAAATCAACTAAAGGAAACAATGGTTGGGTAAGCTTTGAACTCGATCCACTTTTAGAAGCAACGGACAACCCACTATCTCACGAAGAGCGAGTCGAGAAGTACATCGAGCTCGGTAAGCTTTGGAGCGAAGGTCACGACAATCGGATGATCAAAGTGCCTGCAACGCCTGCTGGCCTCGATGCTCTCGAAGAACTTTGTGCTTCGGGTGTAACGCTTAACGTCACGCTGATCTTCTCGATGGAGCAATACGAAAAAGCTCGCGATGCCGTATGGCGAGGCGCTCAACGCCGCCAATCGCTCGAACGCTTCAAGAGTGTTTACTCGATTTTTGTCTCACGAATAGACGTTTACACCGAGAAGCACGCTGCCGATTTATCGGACACTGCTCAAGGGCTCGTTGGCATCGTCAATGCCCAACGCATCTGGCAGGCCAACCAAGCCTTTTGGAGCGACAAAAGGACACCGCTACAGCAAGAGATCATCTTCGCCAGCACCGGCACAAAAAAACCAGAAGACCCCTCCTGGAAGTATGTTGCTGCACTCGCTGGTAGCGACATTCAAACGAACCCTCCTGCGACAAACGATGCCGTCGCCGAAAGTGGTCGTCAATTTGAGCGGCTCGTCGATCAACTTCCTTCGACAGAAATTCTTGCCGATATCGACACCAAGGTCGATTTTGCTCATCTAGAAAAAACGCTGATGGAAGAAGGTCTGAAGAAATTCGCCGATCCCCAGGAGGGGCTTCTCAAAAAAATTGGCGAGAAGCGATCGGAAATCGTTAGCTAGTCGGCTCGCCCTTGTCACGAATTCCATGTCTCTTTAGCTAGCTGTACCGAAATGATATTTTTATGGCGTGCCTTAGGATTGTGATATTAAGGCGATTGTCTCATTAAATACTCACTTTTCTGGAAAAACTCGCTTAAAACGGCTGCCAATCGTTTTTGCGATCCCAATCACTCTAGCTACAATAAGCATAGGGGCACTACAGTCCGAACCTGTCGCTACGATCAAGGTGTGCTAACCCCGAGGTACTACCCCGATTGAGCACAAGTAGGTTCACAGGCTTATCCAGGAAACGATCTAATGCGGAACTCCATTTCGATTTGCTTCTTCTTTCTAGGCGCGGTCTGCGCACCTAGCTCGGCAGCCTCTTTTAGTTGGGCCGCGATCGGCAACACCAACAACGCGGCTGACCCGGCGACCAATCTGGGGTCGGTAACCGAGGTCTTTCAGATTAGTAAGACCGAAGTAACCAACGCCCAATATGCCGAATTCTTGAATGGCGTGGATCCAACGGGAGGCAATGCTCTACAGCTCTATGCAAACGACATGGCGGGTACGTTTGGTGGTATCTTAAACAATGGAGCCATCGACGGTGCTCGCTATTTGGTCAAAACAGGGCAAGGGCAAGAACCGGTTAGTAATGTTTCTTGGTTCGACTCGATTCGCTTTATCAACTGGCTACATAATGGCCAAGGCAACGCCAACACAGAATCGGGGGCTTATACTCTGTTAGGTGGTACCCCTACGCCCTCAAATGCTGCGACGATCTCGCGGCATGTTGACGCCAAGTTCTGGCTACCTAATCAAAACGAATGGTATAAAGCTGCCTTCCATAACAAAGTGGCTGGTACCAGTGCCGATTACAATCTTTACGCGACCGGTTCAAACGTCGAACCGATTAGTGACATGCCAACAGATGATCCTAGTGCTGTGAATTACTTTAACAACGACGGTATTGCCAACGGTTTTAACGAGGGGTATGCCATTTCAGGATCCAATTTGCCAACCGTAGCTTATGCCAATGTGGGTGCTTACTTCATTGCGGAAAGTCCCTACGGCACGTTTGACCAAAACGGTAGTGTTGCCGAATGGAACGAAACACTTACTAACGCGACTTCCCGAGGCATCCGAGGTGGTTCTTGGTTTGAGCCTTTGAATAGTCTAAAGTCAACCACAGGCAACCAAGCGAATCCCTCGACGCAGAGTGGTTTTGTCGGTTTCCGCATCGCGACGCTCATACCAGAACCATCGAGCCTTATTCTTGCGGTTATCTCGGGCGTTGGTTTATGCTGCAATCTTCGTAAAAACGTGTAGGTAGTGATAAACAACTCCCTAGGTAGGGGGATTAATGGGTCAGATAGGCCCTAATTCCTCGGTTAAAAGCCCTTCCGTTAAATGCTCTTGGCTGGGACAATGCCTGGCTGTCTTGCTCTGATTCCTCAAGCGAGTCCCTTTGGGCTCTTGCCAACTTACCTCAGCGCTTAGCTGCTGATTCCTGCCGATGTCGACTGATTCCGCTAAAAAACCTGCTCCCACTCCGAAAGCAAATGCCTCGGCTGCCAAGAAGAAGGGGAAGCATGACCCTGCCTTGATCCGAAACTTTTCGATCATTGCTCACATCGATCATGGTAAAAGTACACTTGCCGATCGACTACTTGAGGTAACGGGGACCGTCTCGAAGCGAGACATGAAAGCCCAGGTGCTGGATGATATGGAACTCGAGCGTCAGCGGGGCATTACGATCAAAGCGCGTGCCGTTAGCATGCGAATGGAACACAACGGACAAACGTATGAATTGAATCTAATTGATACGCCGGGGCACGTTGACTTTCAATACGAAGTTTCTCGGTCGTTAGCTTGTTGCGAAGGGGCGCTACTATTGGTCGATGCCTTCCAAGGAGTCGAAGCCCAAACCGTTGCGAATGCTTACAACGCAATCGAACACGATTTAGAAATTGTGCCAGTTCTTAATAAAATTGACTTGGTTCATGCCCGCCCGGATGAAGTCAAACAAGAAATTGAGCAGACGCTGGGCATTGACCCAACCGAAGCAATTGGTTGCTCTGCCAAAACGGGGCTTGGTTGCGAGGACGTACTAACGGCCATCATCGATCGGATCCCTCCCCCTACGGGTGATCCCGATGGCATCCTTCAAGCGATGGTCTTCGACAGCGTTTACGACGAATTTCGTGGAGCGATTACCTATGTCCGAATCGTTAACGGAACGATTCGCAAAGGACAGCGCATCAAGTTCCTTCAAGCGGGTACGACGCACGAAGTTCTCGAAGTCGGTCAACTAATGCCGGCACGCAAAGCAAGCGAGTTCCTCTCGGCAGGGCAAGTTGGTTACTTGATTTGCAACATCAAGTCATTAGGCAACGTCCATATCGGCGACACCGTGAGCGTCGGAATAGGTGAGACAGCTAAGCCTTTGCCGGGCTACCAAGAGCCTAAGCGAATGGTCTTTTGCGGACTCTATCCTTCGGATGGTCAAGACTTTGAGGCACTTCGCGAAGCGCTTGGCAAGCTGCAGGTGAATGACCCCAGTTTTGAGTTCGAACCAGAAACGTCCGACGCACTTGGTTTTGGTTTCCGGTGTGGGTTCTTAGGCTTGTTGCACATGGAAATTGTGCAGCAACGGCTCGAACAAGAATCCGATATGGACTTGGTACAAACCGCTCCGAACGTAACTTATCGTATCACCAAAAAAAATGGTGAGGAGATGGAAGTTCACACGCCGCAGCATGTACCCGATAATGGTGATATCGAAGAATTCTTTCAGCCAGTCGTTAGGGTAAGTTTTGTTCTACCTACCGAGTACATCGGCGGGATCATGAAAATTTGTGCCGACCGAAGGGGCATCTTTATTCGGCAAGAGTATCTCTCTCCGACGAGGGCTATGTTGGTTTATGATCTTGCGCTTGCTGATGTGGTGTACGACATGCATGACAAGCTAAAAAGCACGACTCGCGGCTACGGCACGATGGATTACGAGCTTCGAGATTATGAACCAGGCGAGTTGGTTAGGCTCGATATCTTGGTCAAAGGAGAACGGGTCGATGCCCTTTCAATCGTCTGCGATAAGCGTGATGCTGAGTCACGGGGTAGGGCAGTGATTAAGAAGCTGAAGGAAGAGATTCCTCGCCATATGTTTGAGGTTCCCTTGCAAGCCGCGATTGGTACGCGTGTTGTGGCTCGTGAAAACATCAAGGCCATGCGCAAAAACGTCACAGCAAAATGTTATGGTGGGGATATCAGCCGAAAGCGCAAGCTTTGGGAAAAGCAAAAAGAGGGCAAAAAACGAATGAAATCAATCGGCCAAGTCGATATTCCTCAGAAAGCTTTCCTTGCCGTCCTTGAAACCGGGGAAGATGAAAACCGTAAGTGATTGCCCTAAATATTGAGGGTAACCAATTTAACCGTTAAAAATAGCAAGATATTCCCTGACTGAGTCGATGAGGTACTTCACCAACTAGTTAGGTTTGTGGCATGCTTTAGTCTGGTAAAACAGAGAAGGCACCAGCAAAAGTTAGATCGCTAATCTTGATTTATTGCCTGAATCATTACTTCAATTCCTTATCGACTTGCGAATAGCTTCTATGAATAAGTACGTAATCATGGGAGTGCAGGGCTGTGGCAAAGGGACCCAGGCCAAATTGCTTTGCGAAGCGTTTGATTTCGTGCATATCTGCGTAGGGGACCTTTTTCGCTGGAACATCCAGGCGCACACTAAACTGGCTGCTAAGATCAAGAGAATCATGGACGCAGGCCGATTGGTGCCCGACCAAATTGTTGGGGAAGTCATTCGGCGTCGGCTTGACGAGCATGATTGGAACTACGGTTTCGTCATGGACGGGTTTCCTAGGAATAAGACCCAGGCAGAATTCTTCCTAGAAAACTACGACATCAATGCGGTAATCCACTTACTAGTGCCTGACGAAGTCGTCATCAAACGAGTCTTAGCTCGCCGGCTTTGCCGTAGCTGTGGAGTCGATTACAACCTGATCTACCACCGCCCCGAAGTGGAAGATGTCTGCGACGTCTGTGGTGGTAAGCTAACTTCACGCCCTGACGACGTGGAAGAAGTCATTCGGCAGCGTCTTTCGGAATATCATCAATATACAGCACCGGTGGTTGATTTATTCCAAGAAAAAGAGTTGGTAATCAGTATTGATGGATGCCAATCAATTCAGGCGGTGCAACACGATATCCGCCAACAACTTGGCCTGCGTGTCAATATTGAGAGAGAAGTTGGCTCAGAATCAAAATCTTCAGAGGCACCTTCGGCACCGAAAATCGGAGCCGATGAGAGTATTCCGATTTCTCGCGAAGTGAAAAATACGGCAATTTAGGTAATTTGAGTGCTGTGTAGTGGTAGCACCGAAAACTACTTCTCTTTAGCTAGCTCACGCTTGGGGTTCTTGGCTTGGCAACGAGCTTGTTAACGGTTAGTCTCAACCAGCTTAACAGGGCGTTTTTTCCTAGAAGTAGTACTTCCTGGAATAAGTTGTTCTGGCGTAGCTAGGTGAGTTTACTTTCTCGACTAAACCATCGAGAAAAAGCCGATTCGGTAAACGAGCTTAGCATTGTTTCCCACCTTAGCTTTGCCCCGCGATTCTGCGCAATGCTTTCCGAGCGGATATCTAATCTAATCAACCGCCACTGGCTATGGATTATCCTTAGCTGGATCGTGCTTACAATTATCCTTCGTTCGATCGCCCCTTCCTGGGATAAGATCGCAAAGGATGGTGACCTCGACTATTTGCCCAAGTATGTCACGAGCCTTCAAGGCAAGGCACTACTTGAAGATGCTTTTCCAAATGAGCGTTCCCATAGCCAAGCGGTGATTACCCTATCACGCGGGGGCGAGCCGCTGACGCCCGATGATCGACGCTTTGGAAAAGTCGTTTCCGAGCGGTTGGCAAATATTGATGGGCTTCCCCTAGTGGATATTTGGGACGAATCAACGCAAGTAGTTGGCGACATGCTGCTCGCAAAAGATGACAAAGCAGTTATGGTCATTGCGCAGTTGACCAATGGACTAATGGATGTCGATAACGCTCGTATCTTAGGGCTTGTCGAAAAGATGGTCGCTGAATTGAAAAAGGAAGCACCAGAGGGGGTCGATATCTCGATTACCGGATCAGCCATCATCGGGGGTAGCCTTCGAGCCTCGATCGAAGAGAGCCTCTCGAATACTGAAACAACTACCGTTGTACTCGTTCTGCTATGCTTGATCGCGATTTATCGGGCACCTTTGCTAGTGCTAATCCCGCTAGCTACAATCGCCGTTTCGATGTCGTGTTCTTACGACGTGGTCGCTTTACTTGCCGAAAATTTTGGGCCAGATGATTTTGAGTGGTCCGATTTCAAAATCTTTACCACCACCAAGATTTTTGTGGTGGTGATTCTCTTTGGTGCGGGAACAGACTACTGTTTGTTTCTCATCGCCCGGTACAAAGAGGAATTGGCAGCCGGGGTCGAACGAAATAAAGCACCTGGGCAAGCCTTAGCGAATGTGGGCGATGCACTAGCGGGAAGCGCCTTTACGACTATCCTTGGCCTTTCGACAATGGCCTTTTCGCAATACGGAAAATTCCAGAACAGTGGTCCGATCATAGCGGTCTGTTTGTTCATTGCCATGATGGCTTGCGTTACCTTCGCACCTGCACTACTTCGAGCTCTAGGGCCTGCCATTTTTTGGCCTTTTGATAAAAAAATAATCCAAGAAGAAATCAAATACGAAACTGTCGTTGCCGAAGGAGGTGGCTTGTGGGGTTGGATCAGTGACCTTGTCATGAAAAGGCCAGTAACGATTCTTGTCCTCACCGCATGGGCTTCGTTGCCTTTAATTATTGCGGGTGCTAACGTCGAAGTCACTCACGACTTCATGGCTGACCTCGATCCGAACAATGTCTCGGTCGTCGGTGCTGAAAAAGTACGTGAATTCTACGATCAGGGAACGATCGCACCGATGAAAATCGTTGCCTACCTTTCCGATAAATCAGCACTCGATGAAGCTGGTAAACCGATTGACTTGGCGAATCCCGATGGCCGATTTTTGATCGCTTACTTGCATAAATTCCTCTACGACATGGAGCCTGTGGCTGACGTTAGGAGCTTCTATCTACCAGCAGGTGGCGACCCAGCTCATCGCAAATTCGTAAGTGGCGGTGGTATCGAGGCGATGGCAGCTGCCAATAGTCCTATATCGATCGAAACTTTTGTTTCCCAATCAGGAGTTTATCAAGGGCGTGTAACGCAACTAAGTCTGATCCTCAACAAAGACCCCTTCTCGCGGGCAGCACGTGATGACATGCCTGGCATTCATCAATCCCTCAAAGATTACGCTGCCGAAGCGACGATAAACGATGAACCGAATCCTTGGCATAATGCGCAATTCGAGCTTGTCGGGGTTACCCCGGGCATGCGAGATCTTGAGGTAGTGACGAACAGTGATCGAACGAGAATTCAAATTTTAACTGTCACGGCAGTCTATCTTGTATTGATTTTCATTCTGAAAAGGCCAGTTGCTTCAGCCTACTTGATTGTTACCGTGTTGCTTAGCTACTGGGTTACTCTCGGTGGCACCAACCTTTTCTTTGAATGGTGCTATGGAGATACGTTCCGAGGACTTGACTGGAAGGTTCCAATCTTCTTGTTTGTGATCCTTATTGCTGTAGGGCAAGACTACAATATTTACTTGGCTACCCGGGTTTTTGAAGAGCAAAAACTCTTGGGCTTGCGTGCTGGCCTCCGTAGAGCGATTGTCCAAACCGGCGGAATTATCACCAGCTGTGGCGTTATCATGGCGGGGACATTCATCTCAATGGCAACCGGTACGCTCCGTAGTATGATCGAGCTTGGCTTCGCTCTTGCCCTAGGGGTAATCCTTGATACCTTCTTTGTCAGGACGATTGTCGTGCCTTGTTTCTTTGCAATTTTCGCTAATCGTGAAAAGGACGACGAGCAACAAGCTGAAGCTCTGCAAGCTGAATCCGACGAACTAGAACCAGTTACAAGTCAAACGGCCTAGCAGATTTTCTAATCGGCTTGGGCTTACTTACGTATTTTCCGCAAGACGCGAAAGACATATCGGTAACAACCGCTATTTCTAGCAGAAAAAAAACTACAAATCGGACTCGTGTTCCGATTATGAGTTTTCTGTCACTTCCACCCTCTTTTTCATGTTCTGCATTCGATTTACTCCATACATGATCAGTAATTGCGTACTAACTTTATTTAAGACTTTCCAAGCCTTATTTAGAGTTAAACGATGGCAAAAATTCTTGTTGTAGACGATTCACGACTAACGCGTCGTATTATCACCAACGCGGTTAAAGAAGCTGGCCATGAGGTTGTTGAGGCGACCAATGGTAAAGAAGGGCTCGATACTTTCCATGCGCAATCATTTGATTGCGTTATGTCAGACTTGTTAATGCCCATAATGGATGGCTTTGAGCTTGCCGAGCAAGTTCTTACGAAAAGTCCCACCACTCCAATTATTATCACGACCGCAGATATCCAAGAGAGCACACAATCACGCTGCATGAAGATTGGCATTACTAAGATGCTAAACAAGCCAGTCAAGGCATCTGAAATTCAAGCGACCCTTGCCTCCGTATTAGAGTCAGTAGCTGAAGGTGTGGTCTAATGCGATTGAATGAAGATCAAATCGACGCGTTGACGGAAGTAATCAACATCGGCGTGGGTCGTGCAGCAGCTACGCTTTATTCGCTGATCGATCAACGGATTGAACTGCGCGTACCCAATATCGTCCTCTGCGATGAACAAGAACTGCGTAGCGTACTGGCTAAAAATCCTCAATCGCTTGACACATCGGTCGGACAAGAGTTTCAAGGAACCATATGTGGTAAGGCATTACTAGCGTTTCCCAAATCGAGTGGAACGACTCTCGCGAAGCTTTTGAGTGACCCTGACATTGAAGAAGAAGAACTTGAAAGTGATCTGGCTGGCATTCTAGAAGAAATAGGCAACATTTTCCTAAACAGCGTTCTCGGATCGATTGCAAACTTGTTTGAAGACGATTTTTCCTACACGGTTCCCGAGGTTCATGACGGGGCGCCGATCAATGCATTGCTTAGCGGTCCAAAAAAAGAAGCTCCCTCGGAGCTGCTTTACTTAATGGCCGATGCCCAATTTGAAGTTGCCGATAGCGAAATCAGCGGATCACTCTTGCTGGTATTCAATACGCCTGAGTTCCAATCTCTGATTGATAAGATGTTGCTCGCCACCTGAGCAATTTAACCCATGCCAATTAGAAATTTATCAATTGATGATGTCTTGCCCTTGGGCATCGCACTGCTTGATCGCTCTTTGAACATCTTGTCTTGGAATGCTACGCTCGAACGTTGGTCAGGTATTAGCTCGGAAGTCGCAATTGGTAAATCTTTAGGCACTTTGTTTCCAACGAACAAAATTGAATCTTTGCAACATCGACTCATCTCGGTTTTTGAAGATGGTCAATCTGTCATCTTTTCTCCATCCATGCACCGGCGGCTACTCCCGCTCAAGACATCATCTGGCGAGCCACTACTTCACAAAGCCCACTTCTCGCCATCCCCCAAAGGAAAAGACCAAACGCTTTTGGTACTTGAAGACGTCACAGCTAATTTTCGGCAACTTGACAAACTTCGTGCCGAAAGACGTCGCCTAAAAGAATCGGAAGCATCGCTTAAAATTGAACGTAAAAAATTAGTAAGCAAGAATGCTGCCATCATTGAAGCGCGTTGCAAGGCTGAGAAGGCAAACCGTGCCAAAAGCGAATTCTTGGCTAGCATGAGTCATGAAATACGAACGCCACTTACGGCCATTAAAGGTTTTGCAGGTATACTCTACGAACAACTCGTTGATAACGACAGCCGAGATGCAATCCAAACAATCATTCGCAATAGCGATCATTTAACGAACTTGGTCAATGACATTCTTGATCTTTCCAAGATTGAAGCAGGGAAAATGATTCTATCGTGCGAACCATGCAGCCCAATCGAAATTGCTCAACAAGCTGTTAAGCTTCAGTCAGCTCGCGCAAAATCAAAAGATATTTCTTTATCCTTAGAATTTGATGCCGATGTCCCCATATTGATCCATAGTGATCCCCTGCGATTACGACAAGTTTTATTCAATCTAGTCGGTAATGCGGTTAAGTTTACTGAACAAGGGGAAATCACCGTTAAACTACAAATGAACGAAGAAGCGAATCAACTGAATTTCACAATCGTTGATACGGGAATCGGAATTCGTAAAGAAAATTTAGAAGAAATATTTAGCCCCTTCTCACAAGAAGATGCGTCAATGCAACGCCGATACGGTGGTACCGGATTAGGCCTTGCGATTAGTCGTAATTTGATCGAAGGATTGGGAGGGACTATAAGCGTTAACAGCGAAGTAGGTAAGGGAAGCGAGTTTTGCATCAGCCTACCAATTAGTGAAGATTATCAGTCTAACGACGAATCCTTAGCGATAAATTACATTGATAAAACTTCGGTAACCGACTTCAAGACTTCTGAAAAACCTTTAGCAGGAAACCGTATTCTTG
>CAYGQU010000016.1:0-2045 GCA_964352045.1 uncultured Planctomycetaceae bacterium | reverse complement strand
TTGTTGCTGAAGATGGAGCTGATAATCAACGCCTCATTCGTTATATGCTAGAACGAGCAGGAGCCGAGGTTCGTATGGTAGAGAATGGGAAACTTGCCTACGAATCACTTGAAGTAAATAACGATAACTGGAAGGCGGATCTACTATTGCTCGACATGCAAATGCCAGTCATGGATGGTTATACGACTGCTGCGAAGTTAAGAGAATCGGGTAACGCGATTCCGATTATTGCTCTTACGGCTCATGCGATGGAAAGAGATCGTGACCAAGCAATCCGAGCTGGATGCAATGATTACGCTACCAAGCCAATCGACGTCAAAAGCTTGCTATCTACTATCCAACAATCGATCGCTAATTCTCAAGCGATTTATTCAACCTGTTAGCGACTCAAGCAATTTGCGTTTTATCTTCGTGTGGTTTCGACAAGAGCGAGAAGACCACTAGAGCCAAGAAGCCGAGGGGGATAGTTACGATCCCTGGTTGGCTGAATGGCATTGGCGCATCCGACGCTGGTAGTCCATAGACTTTCGAGTAGGTATCAGCCGAGAGCAAAATCCAGGCAAGTGAGCTGATCATACCGACAATCACGCCAGCGATGATCCCCTGCTTTGTTACCCGAGGCCAGAAGAGCAACATGACCAAAGCGGGCAGGTTAGCCGAGGCAGCCACACTAAACGCCCAACCAACGAGATAGCTAACGTTAAGATCTTTGAATAAGATTCCCAGCACGATGGCTAAGATGCCAATCACGATGGAGGAACATTTTGCTACGAAGACTTTTTTATCATCCTCAAGAGGTTTAGCCAGCACGCTGTCAAGTAAGTCGTGCGTCACCGCACCTGCCGAGGCAAGGATCAGCCCGCTCACTGTGCCCAGGACGGTCGTAAAGGCAATGGCAGAAATAATAGCAAAGAGAGGTTCGCTCATGCTTTTGGCAAGTAAGGGGGCCGCCATGTTGCTATTCGTTACATCCATCGCGCCGCTAGTCATAGCGCCCAAACCTAGATAGAGCGTCAAGACGTAAAAGAAACCAATGCACGCGATTCCAACAATCGTACTTTTCCGAGCTGATGCTTCATCCTTTACCGTGTAGTAACGAATCAAAATATGGGGCAGCGAAGCGGTGCCAGCAAACAATGCCAACATCAGCGAAAGGAAGTCGAGTTTCTCGATCCAGTTGTCAGAACGGATTCCTTGGAACTTCGGATGCTCACCTGGTCGTAGGACTTGGCTCCCTGGCGTTGGGTCTTGGTAATAGACGATTGTGACTTCGCCGTTTTCTTCGATGATTTTTTTCTGTCGCCAGAGAACCACTTCACTCTTTTGTAGCGTGCTAAAGAAACTCACAGGGCCAAGAGGGCCAGTTTTTGTTTCTTGGTTTGGCAATTTTGAAACGCTGCCTACTGGCAAAAGTGTTGCTTGTCCCTTTTCTTTTCCGAACGGAAGCCCATTAACAAGTTTGTTGCCATCGGGAAGGTTTGTCATTGTTTGGGCTTGATCAAAATAGCGTCTACCTTCGCTATCGGTTCGTCGGCTCCAGACGGTCGTTGCCCCTGTGTCGGCATTAAACGTACGAACGAAATCGGTGCCAGTCCAGGCATCGGTTGCGGGAATAATTGTTTCCTTGGGCAGATCAGAAAAATGATCGGCTGCAACACCGATCGAGGCCTCCTGGTTTACTAGTGCTGGCAAGGGACCAATCGTACTGAAAATAGGAGTTTCTTCTTCCGCCATAGCAGGGGTGGTACTAAAACCACGGGCAAGAATCAGAAGTACGAGAATCGTACTAAAAAGGATCAGCAATCCCCCTTTGAGGAATTGAACCCAGGTGGTTGAGACCATCCCGGCTGAGACGACGATCAAAATCACCACGACGCCGACCAATACGACCCCTACCCAGTGCTCAAGGCCAAGCAATGGTTGTACCAAGACGCCAGCCCCCACCATTAGTGGAATAAGATAGAAGAGGCTCACCGCTAGCGTGCTAATCCCACCTGCGATTTTAATGCCCCGAGATTCAAATCGTGCATTCAACGCGTCGGCAA